>JBQCFN010000224.1:0-7426 GCA_051959035.1 Lysobacteraceae bacterium
CACGGCGTGGTGCTGGCGACCGGCGGCTACGGCCGCGCCTACTTCAGCGCCACCTCCGCCCACACCTGCACCGGCGACGGCGGCGGCATGGCGCTGCGCGCGGGGCTGGGCCTGCAGGACATGGAGTTCGTGCAGTTCCACCCGACCGGCGTCTATGGCGCCGGCGTGCTGATCACCGAGGGCGTGCGCGGCGAGGGCGGCATCCTGCGCAACAGCAGCGGCGAGCGCTTCATGGAGCGCTACGCGCCGAACGCCAAGGACCTGGCCTCGCGCGACGTCGTCTCGCGCTCGATGACCATCGAGATCCGCGAGGGTCGCGGCGTGGGCCCGCACAAGGACCACATCCACCTCGACCTGACCCACCTCGACCCGAAGGACATCCACGAGAAGCTGCCCGGCATCGCCGAGAGCGCCCGCATCTTCGCCGGCGTCGACGTCACCAAGCAGCCGATCCCGGTGCTGCCGACCGTGCACTACAACATGGGCGGCATCCCGACCAACTACCACGGCGAGGTGGTGCAGCTGCGCAACGGCAACCCGGACCAGGTCGTGCCGGGGCTGTACGCGATCGGCGAGGCCGCCTGCGTGTCGGTGCACGGCGCCAACCGGCTGGGCTCGAACTCGCTGCTCGACCTCGTGGTGTTCGGCCGCGCGGTCGCCAACCGCTGCGCCGAGACCATCCAGTCCGGCAAGCCGCACAGCCGCCTCGCGCCGGATGCCTGCGACAAGGCCCTCGCCAACCTCGACCGCCTGCGCAACGCCAACGGCGGCACGCCGACGGCGGTGATCCGCGACAACATGCAGCGCACCATGCAGGCCGACGCCGCGGTGTTCCGCACCGGCGAGACCCTGGCGGAAGGCGTGAGGAAGATCCGCGACATCCACGCGTCGTTCGCCGACGTGCGGGTGACGGACCGCTCGCTGGTGTGGAACTCGGACCTGATCGAGACCTTCGAACTGCAGAACCTGCTCGGCCAGGCGCTGGCGACGATCGTGTCGGCGGAAAACCGCAAGGAGTCGCGCGGCGCGCATGCGCGCGAGGACTTCCCGGACCGCGACGACGCGAACTGGCAGAAGCACTCCCTGTGCTGGGTCGACGACAACGGCAACACCCGCATCGACTACCGTCCGGTGCACATGTACACGCTCGACGACGAAGTCGAGGTCGTGCCGCCCAAGCCGCGCGTCTACTGATCGGACTTCGTCATGGCCGAATTCACGCTCCCGAAGAACTCCAAGATCCAGCCCGGCCGCCACTTCCCGGCGCCCGCGGGCGCCAAGCGCGTGCGCCGCTTCAAGGTGTACCGCTGGAGCCCGGACGACGGCCGCAACCCGAGCGTCGACACCTACGAGGTCGACCTCGACAAGTGCGGCCCGATGGTCCTGGACGCGCTGATCAAGATCAAGAACGAGATCGACCCGACGCTGACCTTCCGGCGCTCCTGCCGCGAGGGCATCTGCGGCTCGTGCGCGATGAACATCGACGGCACCAACACGCTCGCCTGCACCAAGGCGATCGAGGACTGCGGCAAGGGCGACGTGCCGATCTACCCGCTGCCGCACATGCCGGTGGTGAAGGACCTGGTTCCGGACCTGACCCACTTCTACGCGCAGTACGCGTCGATCAAGCCGTGGATCCGCACCCAGAGCGCGCCGCCGCCGGACCGCGAACGCCTGCAGTCGAAGGAGGACCGCGCCAAGCTCGACGGCCTGTACGAATGCATCCTGTGCGCGTGCTGCTCGACCGCCTGCCCGAGCTACTGGTGGAACGGCGACAAGTACCTCGGCCCGGCGATCCTGCTGCAGGCCTACCGCTGGGTCGCCGATTCGCGCGACGAGGACACCGGTGCGCGCCTGGACGACCTCGAGGATCCGTTCAAGCTGTACCGCTGCCACACGATCATGAACTGCACGCGCACCTGCCCGAAGGGCCTGAACCCCGCGAAGGCGATCGGCGAGCTCAAGCAACTGATGCTGGCGCGGCGCGGCTAGGCGACCGCGCCTAGCCGATGCCCGGGTGGCATCGCGCGCCCCGGCGTCCGCCCACGGATGGGAGCGGGCAGGGCAGCCGCCGCGCCGCATGTCCCGCCCCGGGCGGCAGCCTGCAGGGTGCGCCCCCGGCGGCATCCCCGGTCGAACCTCCACCCACAACCGCCTCCCCGGAGCGGCCATGGACCACCGCCAGATCCTGTTCCCCGCGCTCGCCATGGCCGGCCTGACCTTCGTGGTCTGGTGGCGCATGTACTTCATGCGCATCGGCGAGATGAAACGCGAGCGCATCCATCCGCAGTCGGTCGCCACCTCCGCGCAGATGGCGGCGCGGCTGAAGGACACCCGCGCCGCGGACAACTTCCGCAACCTGTTCGAGCTGCCGGTGCTGTTCTACCTGGCGCTCGTCGTCGCGGCGCTGACGCGCCAGGCCTCGACGGCTGCCGTCGCGCTGGCCTGGGGGTTCGTCGCACTGCGCGTCCTCCACAGCGCGATCCATTGCACCTACAACAAGGTCATGCACCGATTCCTTGCCTACCTCGCCGGCGGCCTGGTGCTGTGGGCGCTGTGGGGCGTGCTTGCCGTCGGCCTCCTGCGCGGATGAGCGAAGCCGACGCCCGACTGCGCCGTCTGCGCTGGCGCTGCCGACGCGGCATGCGCGAGCTCGACCGCCTGCTCGAACGCTACCTCGACCTGCGCTGGCCGGCGGCTTCCGAAGAGGAACGCGGGGTTTTCCTACGGTTGCTGGATTGCGAGGACGATAGGCTCTGGCGCTGGTTCCTCGGCCACGAAAACCCGCCCGATGCCGCCCTCGACCAGCTGGTCCAGCACATCCGCGATCTGCCGGCTTGAGTGGAGGCCCTCGCGGGCGCTCGCGGTCGCGCTCGTGGCGCTGGGCCTGTTCGCCGCGTCCTCGCTGCTGGCGAGCGAAATGCCCGGTGGCCTGGCCTGGCCGCTGGCGGCCTTCGCCGCGGCGCGGGGCGCCTGGCTCGCGCACCGCCATCGCCGTCAGCCCGCGCGCGTCCTGTGCTGGGTCGCGGGGCGGCCGCCCGAACTCGACGGCGCGCCGCTGTCCGCCGCGGTCCTGCACTGGCGCGGCCCGCTCGCCTTCCTGCGCTGGCGCGACGCCTCCGGCCGCATGCGCCGACTGGCCTGGTGGCCCGACACCCTGCCGCAGGCAGCGCGCCGTGAACTGAAGCTGGTCGCGCAGGCGGCCGTCGATACGCCCGCCACGCCATCGATGGCACCATAGCCGCTGCCTCGCCAGACCGAGCCGAATGTTCAAGCCCATCCCCGTCGCCATCGGCCTGCGCTACCTGCGCGCCAAGCGCCGCAACGGCTTCATCTCCTTCATCTCGCTCGCGTCGATCCTCGGCATCGCCATCGGCGTCGCCGCGCTGATCACCACGCTGGCGGTGATGAGCGGCTTCCAGCGCGAGATCCGCGACCGCATGCTGCAGATGGCCGCGCACGCGACCATCACCGCCGACGGCGTGCCGATGGACAACTGGCGCCAGGCCGTCGCCGAGGCCTACCGCGACAAGCGCGTCGCCGGCGCGGCGCCGTACATCGAGAAGGAAGCGCTGCTGCAGGGCGCCCAGAACCAGCCGGCGATCGTGCGCGGGATCCTGCCGGCGGAAGAGGGCAGGGTGTCGGTGCTGGCCAGGAAGATGGTGCAGGGCCGGCTCGACCAGCTCGCGCCGGGCAGCTTCAACATCGTGCTCGGGCAGGAGCTGGCGCTGTGGCTGGGCGTCAACGTCGGCGACAAGGTCACCGTCACCGTCGCCGACTTCCGCAGCACCCCGGTCGGCGCGCTGCCCCGGCTCAAGCGCTTCACCGTCAGCGGCATCTTCGAGGCCGGTTACCAGGAATACGACAAGGGCCTGGCGGTCGCGAACCTGCAGGACATGCAGCGCGTGCTGCGCATGGACGACGGCGTCACGGGCGTGCGCCTGCGCCTGCACGACATGGACCAGGCCTTCGACGTCGCCCGCGACCTCGCGCTGCGCCTCGGCGGAGGCTACCGGGTCAGCGACTGGACCAGCGAGAACGCCAACATGTTCCGCGCGCTCAAGCTCGAGAAGACGATGATGGCGATCCTGCTGTCGCTGATCATCGCGATGGGCGCGTTCAACCTGGTGTCCTCGCAGGTGATGCTGGTCACCGACAAGCAGGCCGACATCGCCATCCTGCGCACGCTCGGGCTGACGCCGCGCGCGGTGATGCAGGTGTTCATGGTACAGGGCACGCTGATCGGCGTGATCGGCACCGTGCTCGGGGTGGCCGGCGGCATCCTGCTCACGCTCAACCTCGACCACATCCTGCACGGCATCGAAGCGGTGCTGGGCGTGCAGCTGATGCCCGAGGACGTGTACTACATCACCGGCCTGCCGACCCAGCTGGAGCCGAGCGACGTCACCATCATCGCGGTCGTGGCGCTGGCGATGGCCTTCGTCGCCACCCTGTACCCGGCCTGGCGCGCAGCGCGCACGGCGCCGGCGGAGGCGCTGCGCTATGAATGAGGCGGATGCGATGGCCGCACCGATGCACGAGGGCGAGGTCGTCCGCGCGGAGAAGCTCGGCAAGACCTACGCCGAGGGCAAGCTGCAGACGCCGGTGTTCGACGGGCTGGACTTCGCGGTGCACGCGGGCGAGACCGTGGCGATCCTCGGCGCATCCGGCGCAGGCAAGAGCACGCTGCTGCACCTGCTCGGCGGCCTCGACACGCCGACCGCGGGCGAGGTGTTCGTCACCGGCAGGAAAATGAGCGGGCTCTCGGACGCCGCGCGCGGCCAGTTGCGCAACCGCGCGCTCGGCTTCGTCTACCAGTTCCACCACCTGCTGCCCGAGTTCACCGCGCTCGAGAACGTGATGCTGCCGGTGCTGCTCAACGGCACGGGCGTGCCCGATGCCGCCAGACGCGCCCGTGCGCTGCTGGAGTCGGTCGGCCTCGGCCATCGCCTCGAGCACAAGCCCGGCGAGCTGTCCGGCGGCGAACGCCAGCGCGCGGCCGTCGCGCGCGCGCTGGTCAACGCGCCGGCCTGCGTGCTCGGCGACGAGCCGACCGGCAACCTCGACGAGAAGACCGCCGCGACGGTGTTCGACCTGATGCTCGAGCTCAACCGCGCACGGCGCACCAGCCTGGTGCTGGTGACCCACGACCGCCGCCTCGCGCGCCGGCTCGACCGCGTGCTCGAGCTGCACGAAGGCCGGCTCAGGGAACTGCCAACCGACGAGGTGTAGGGATGCACCAAGCGGCAGGGAAGCCGCCCCGACCAAGCCCCAACGGCCTGCCGGCCACCGCGCTCGCGCTGCTCGCGGGTGTCGGCGCCTGCCTGCTGCTGCCGTGGTTGCCGCCGTGGCCGTTGCTGGCGCTGGCCTTCGCCTGCGGGCTCGGGCTGTGGCTGCGCACGGGGCCGGCGGCGCTCGCCGGCGTGCTGCTGTGCGGCTTCGGCCTGGCCGGGCTGCACGTGGACGCCACGCTGGCGCGCCAGCTGCCACCCGCGCTGGAGCAACATGACGCCACCGTGCGCGGCCAGGTCCTCGACCTGCCGCAACCGGATCCGCGCGGGACCCGCTTCCTGCTGCGCGTGGACGGCGACCCCACGCAGCCGCGGGCACTGCGCGGCAAGCGCCTGCAGCTCGCGTGGTACGACGCCTACAAGCAGCGCTCCGGCCAGCCTCGGCCACGCGACCGCCTGCACGCGGGCGCGCGCTGGGAGCTGGCGGTTCGCCTGCGCGCGCCGCGCGGCCTGCGCAATCCGGGCGGCTTCGATGGCGAGAAGCAGGCGCTGCTCGACCGCATCGCCGCCACCGGCTACGTGCGCGACCCCGGCGGCGCGCGTGAGCTGGCACCGCCCACGGGCATCGACGCCTGGCGCGAACGCATGGCGTCGCGGATCGCCCGCGCGGTGGCGGCGCCATCGTCGCGCTTCGTGCGCGCGCTGGCGCTCGGCGATACCCGCGGCCTCGACGACACCGACTGGGAAACGCTGCGCGCCGCCGGCCTGACCCACCTGATCGCCATTTCCGGCTTCCACGTCGGCCTGGTCGCGGGCTTCTTCGCGCTGCTCGCCTCGCTCGCCTGGCGCGCCTGGCCTGCACTCGGGCGGCGCCTGCCGCGCGTGCACGCGGCGGGCATCGCCTGCGTGCTGGGCGCGCTCGGCTATGCGGCGGTCGCCGGCTTCGCGCTGCCGACCCTGCGCACCGTGCTGATGATCGCGGTGGTGGCCGGCGCGCGCCTGTTCCGCCGCGCGCAGCGTGCCGCCGACGCGCTGGCGCTGGCCGCGCTGGCGATGTTGCTGGCCGATCCGCTGTCGCTGCTGTCGGCCGGCTTCTGGCTCAGCTTCGCCGGCGTCGCCTGGCTGCTCTGGTGCCTGCCGGCGTCGCGCGCGCATGACGCCACCGCGGACGGCTGGGGCGGCCGGCTGCGCGAATTCCTGGCCGCGCAGGCGGTGGCGACGATCGGATTGCTGCCGTTCGGCGTGGTGCTGTTCGGCCAGGCCTCGCTGGCCGGGCCGGTGGCCAACCTGCTGGCGATCCCGTGGTGGAGCCTGGTCGTGGTGCCGCTGGCGCTCGCGGGGACCGCGCTGGAGGCGTTGCATGCCGGAACCGGTGCGTGGTGCTGGCGCGCCGCGGCCTGGACCTTCGACCTCACCTGGCCGTGGTTCGAGCGCCTCGCGCACGGACCGCTGGCGCTGCTGTGGCTGCCGGAAGCGCGCTGGTACGCGCTTCCCCTCGCGCTGCTCGGCGGGCTCTGGCTGCTGCTGCCACGCGGCATGCCCGGCAAGCCACTGGCGTTGCTGCTGTGGCTGCCGCTGCTGTGGCCGGACCGGCAACTGCCGGCGCCGGGCGAGGCGCAGCTGGTCGTGCTGGACGTGGGGCAGGGCCTGTCGGTGCTGGTGCGCACCAGGCAGCACAGCCTGCTCTACGACATGGGGCCGGCCGTCCCGGACGGCTTCGATGCCGGCGAGCGCGTCGACGTGCCGGCGCTGCATGCGCTGGGCGTGCGCGCGCTCGACGCCGCCGTGGTCAGCCACGGCGACAACGACCACGCCGGCGGCTTTCCCGCGGTCGCGCGCGCGTTCCCGCCGCGACTGGCGTACACGCCGGACGGCGCGCCTGCGTTGCCGGGCGGCCGGCCCTGCATCGCCGGCACGACGTGGGCCTGGGACGGCGTGCGCTTCCGCTTCCTGCACCCGCCGCGCGATTTTCCCTACCTCGACAACGAGGCGGGGTGCGTGCTGCGCATCGAGGCCGCCGGCCGCGCCGCGCTGCTGATGGCGGACGTGGGCGAAACCATCGAGCGACGCCTGCTGCGCGAACAGCCGGCCGCCCTGCGCGCGGACGTGGTGGTGGTCGCGCACCACGGCAGCCGCGGTTCGTCGGACCCGGGCTTCGTCGCGGCCACGGGCGCCAGCGAGGCGATGATCTCGGC
>JBQCFN010000225.1:0-3048 GCA_051959035.1 Lysobacteraceae bacterium
AAAAGGCCTTCACCAGCAGGTGCAGCAGCACCGAGCTGTCCTTGCCCACCGAATACAGCATCACCGGGTTGCGGAACCCCGCCGCCACCTCGCGCAGGATGTGGAGGCTCTCCGCTTCCAGGCGGTCGAGGTGGGTGAGCGCATGGCGCGTGGCCTGCGCCACGTGCTGCGCGGTGGCGCCGGCCGCGCCTTCGGGCGCGAACGGCCGGAACAGCTCGGTCGGCGAATGCACGGCGGTATCGTTGGGTGGCGTCATGCCGCTTCTTCCATTGGGGACTCCATGCCTTGCTCCCGCAGCAGGGCCCTGACCCGCTGCAGGTCCTCCTGCGAAACGAATTCGGCCTTGTCGCGGTAGTACATCGAACGCGCCATGCGCCCGACGCGGGTGCCGGCGCTGCGCTCCCACAGGCCGCGCAGCATCGGCTTGATGCCCGACTGGCGCAGGCCGCTGTGCAGCCACTCGAAGCGCGCGGCGCGCGTGCGGTTCTCGCGAGGCAACGCCAGCTGCGCCGGCGGCTGGATGCCGAGGAAGGCGAACAGCCTGCGCAACTCGCGCTCCGGCTCGGCGACCAGGCGCTCGAACGCCAGCACGCAGACGTGGCCGGCCGGAAAGCGCGCGGTGTATTCCGCGATCTGCAGGCCGTAGCGGCTGGCGCCGACGTAGTAGCGGCAATTGCCCCAATGCGCGCGGGCGCCCAGCGCGAGTTCCTCCTCGACCAGTTCGGGCAACGGCCGGGTGGCGAGCCCGAGCGAGCGGTCCATCGCGTAGTGCGAGCGGATGCGCGCGAGCGGCTCGCGGGTGAGCACCAGGATCTTCGCGTCCGGGTTGTACGCACGGATGCGCTCGGCCGCGACGGCCGAGGACAGGTAGTACGTCGAGCATTCGCCGACGATCCGCCGCCCGGCGGCACCGTCGTACAGGCGGGCGTAGTGGCCGGGCGCCGACACCGGGTACAGGTGCACGACCGGTCGCCGCGGCGCGCCGAGGTAGGCGTCGAGGTCGAGCCGCGATGCACCGTGCTGCGACGCGAGCTGCGCGTTGACGTCGGGGCAGAAGTGGCAGGGCTCCTTGATCGGCGACAGGAACACCTCGGGGTGGCCGCGCAGCAGGCGGTCGACCGAGGTCGTGCCCGCCTTGGGCGCGCCGACGAGGAAGAAATTGGCCTTCGGGTTGGCGTGCAAGGGAACGGCCGCCATGTCAGTCGGCCGGGCGCAGCGCGCGCATGTCGTGGTGGTGGTCGCCGGCCAGCAGGCGGTCGTACAGGCGGCGCCAATCGGCGATGGCGCGCTCGAAGGAATACTTCTCCACCACGCGCTGGCGTGCCCGGCGGCCGAGCTCACGCGCTTCCTCCGCGGGCAGCGACGCCGCCCGGACGATGGCCGCCGCGAACGCCGCGGGATCCTGGCGCGGCACCAGGAAGCCGCAGTCGCCAAGCACTTCGCCCACGCCGACCGCGTCGGTCGCGACCACCACGCATTCGCAGGCCATCGACTCGGCCACCACCAGCCCGAAGCTCTCGCCGACCGAGGACAGCAGGTAAACGTCGGCGGCGGCCATCAGGTCGGCGACGTCGTTGCGGATGCCCAGGAAGCGCACGCGCGTGGACAGCCCGAGGTCGGCCACCATCTGCTCGAGCGAGGCGCGCAGGTCGCCGTCGCCGGCGACGAGCAGCTGGTAATCCAGGTCCGCCGGCAGCTTGGCCAGCGCCGCGAACATGGTGGGGTAATCCTTCGACCAGCCGAGCCGGCCGGCGGCGAAGAACAGCTTGCGCCCCGGCGGAATGCCGAACTGCCCGCGCAGCCGCTCGCGCGCCTCCGGCGAAGGCCGGAACCGCTGCACGGAAATGCCGTTGTGGATGGCGAGCACCCGGTCGGCGCGGGCGGCGCCGTTGGCCGAGAACTCCTCGACCGCCTCGCAGCTGACGTTGGTCGAGACGTCCGACAGCCACTCGGTGGCGCGGTAGGCGAGCGCACGCGCGCGGCCGCCATCCGACGAGGTGTGCATGGTCGAAATGATGCAGGGGATCCGGGTGGTCAGTCGCGCCAGCCGCGCGAGCATCGCCGCATGGAACATGTGGCAATGCACGATGTCGGGCGAGAACTCCCGCACGAGCCGGCGGAAGCGCAGCACGCCGCCGGGCAGGCCGGCCGTGGTGTCGATGTCCAGGCACGTCAGGCCGACGCTCGCGCTTCGCGGAACGACCTGCCGCGGGCCCTTCATGTAGGCGAGGTGGACGTCGCAGCCGCTGTCGACGAGCCCATCGGCGAGCTCGGCCACCACGCGTTCCGCACCGCCCACGGTCAGGCCGGTGACCACCTGCAGGACCCTCATCGATGCTCTCCTGTTCTTCCCGCCAACGTCGATGGGCCGGCCGATCGCACACAGGCCGTCCGTTGCGATCCCCGTTGCCGCCGGCCGCGCCTCAGGTGCGCGCGCCGGGACAGTCTTGCGAAGGCGAAGCGAAGGACCCGTGAATTGGCGCCTGCGCGCGCACCTCGCGCCCGCCCTCGAATGCATAGCCGAACGCCTCGACGTCGCGCGCGTACAGCCGCGCCACGGCCTCGCGGCTGCGCGCGTCGTACATCTCGCGATAGGGGCGCACGCGCCGGCGCAGCCAGCGGTCGAAGCTGGTCGCCGAGTGCTTCTTGGAATCGTTGACGTGCGGCAACCTGGCGTCGGCGATGCCCAGCCGCGCGCAGGCCTCCGCGAAGTCGGCGGCGAGGCGTTCGAAGCGCCCGACGAAATCCACCAGCAGCCGCCCCTGCCCGTCGAACAGGTAGTCGGCCTGCGGGCAGAGGAACCAGGCGTTCTTCTCCATCTGCGCCGCCAGGTGGCGGTGGACGAAGCGCGGGAAGGAGCACCAGCGGTCGAAGCCGAGGAAGCGGTAGAACGACGCGGTGCGGTCCCACGGGTCGCGCACGATGGTGAACTTGAAGTAGCGGTCGAACTGCTCCTGGGTCATCCAGCGTCCGGCGACGTATTCGCTCGCCTTGAGGTGGGCCAGCCGCGGCGGCCCCAGCGCGGGCACGTCGTTGGGCCTGAGCAGC
>JBQCFN010000226.1:0-2543 GCA_051959035.1 Lysobacteraceae bacterium
CGGAAATCAAGCAAGTCACCATCGACGGGACGCCCCGGGACGTCGAACGCCTCGTGATACATCCCGGCTACAAGAAGCCGCCACAGGAACTGCTTGACCGGGCATTGGCCACATGGGACTGGACGCTCTTCCGGGTCCTGCTCGCGTCATCGGATGACATCGCGCTGCTCAAGCTGGCGCGACCCGTCAGTGACGTGCCTCCTGTCGCGATCAACAAGGACGATGGCGAGTTCGGCCAGACCGTCGAGGTCATGGGAAAGGGCGCCACGGGAAACGGGGCCACCGGGTACGAATTCAGCAGCCCCCACCGCACGGAGCTTCGTCGTGCGTACAACAAAATCACGAGCGCCGATGGCCGCTGGCTCTGCTACATCTTCGACAAGCGCCCGGATGCCCTGCCCCTCGAAGGGGGATCGGCCAGCGGCGACAGCGGCGGGCCTGTCCTGATCCGGGCGCGGAACGAATGGCTCCTGGCCGGGCTGACTTCATGGTCGGATCCCCAGAGCAGCATCAGGACGCCCGGGCGATATGGCCAGGTCACCTGCAATGTCCGCCTGAGCCATTACAGCGGGTGGATTGAAGGCGTCATGTCGGCGCAGCCGTAGCGGGCAGACAACACGAAGAAGGCCGGCTTGCGCCGGCCTTCTTTCTGTCGTCTCGGTGGCGGACCCGGCTCAGACCGACTCCCACCACATCATCAGCTCGTCCCACAGGCGCTTGAAGAAGCCGCCCTGGTCGACGGATTCCAGCGCGACCAGCGGGCGGGTGGCGATGACCTTGCCCTCGAGCGTGACCTTGACCGTGCCGATGCGCTGGCCCTTCCTGATCGGCGCGGCGATCGAGCGCGGCACGTCCATGCTCGGCTTGAGCTGGGCGTACTTGCCGCGCGGGACGGTGATCTGCAGCGCTTCGGGCAGGCCGAGCTTCACCTCGTTGGCGGCGCCCTTCCACACCTTCAGGCGGGCGATCGGGGCGTTGGCGGCGTAGAGCTGGTGGGTTTCGTGGAAGCGGAAGCCCCAGTTGAGCAGGGCGAGGTTGTCGGTGGCGCGCTGCACTTCGCTGCTGTCGCCGAGCACCACGCTGATCAGGCGCTGGTCGCCGCGCTTGGCCGAGGCCATCAGGCAGTAGCCGGCGCTGGAGGTGTGGCCGGTCTTGATCCCGTCCACCGAGGCATCGCGCCACAGCAGCAGGTTGCGGTTGGGCTGGGTGATCGGGCCGACGGTGAATTCCTTGATCTTGTTGTAGCTGTACGAGACCGGGAAGTCGCGGATCAGCGCGCGCCCGAGCAGGGCGAGGTCGTAGGCGCTGGAGTAGTGGCCCTCGGTGGACAGGCCGTGCGGGTTCATGAAGTGCGAATCCTTCATGCCGATGCGCTGCGCGTAGGCGTTCATCAGCGAGGCGAACGCCTCCTCGCTGCCGGCGACGTGCTCGGCGAGGGCGATCGCGGCGTCGTTGCCCGACTGCACGACCATGCCCTTTTCCATCTCCACCAGCGGCGCGGTCTTGTTGACCGGGAAGCCGCTGTAGCTGCCTTCGGTCGCGGCGCCGCCCTCGCGCCAGGCATGCTCGCTCATCATCACCTGGTCGGTGGGATGCACCTTGCCGGCGGCCATCTCGGCGGCGACGACGTAGGAGGTCATCACCTTGGTGATGCTGGCGGGCTCGAGGCGCGCGTGGATGTTCTCGCCGGCCAGCACCTGGCCGGTGGCGTAGTCCATCACGATCCAGGCCTTCGACACCTTCGGCGCGGGCGCCGGCGGGATCGGCAGCGCGTCGCTGAGCGCGGCGGGGCGCGGGGTGGCCGGCTGCGGCGCGGGCGCCTGCGCGAAGGCGAGGCCGACCGCGGCGGACGCGACGGCGGCGAGCAGGAAGCGGGCGGGCTTCGTGGCGTTCATCGGGACAACAGACTCCGGAAATCCCGGCCGTCCGTGACCGGTGTGCTTGGAAGGGAAGGCGTGCAGTCTACTCGCGCACGCGCTGCGGCTGGCCGAAGCCCAGACCCTGCAGCCGCTTGCCGAGTTCCGCGGCGGCGGACGGATCGACCGGGCCCACGCGCAGGCGCCAGACCTTGCGGCCGTTGGCGTCTGCGTCGAGCAGGCGGGCGTTGCCGATGCCGGCGCCGCTGAGCATCGCGAGCGCGCGCTCGGCGTTGGCGCGGGCGGCGAAGCTGGCGACCTGCAGGGTGATGGCGCCGGCATCCGCGGGCACGGCGGGCGGTACCGGCGCGGGCATCGCCGCGGCCGGGGACGCGGGCGTGGTGGCGACGGACGCGTCGCGGCTCGCGGTCGAAGCCGGCGCGGCCTGCGGCTTGCCGGTGGCGACGCTGGCGCGGCGCGCGCGCATCCACGCGTCGAACTCGTCGGCGGTCATGGTGTGGCCGTCCTGGCGCATGTCGAAGCGCCAGTCCTTGCCGGAGCGCACGGGGGACGGCGCCGGTGGAGCGCGTTCGCCCGGGGGACTGGAGAGTTGGCTGGCGTCGCCGGCCGTGTCCGACGGCCCGCCGGCCCCGTTCGCGGCCAACGGCGGGGTGACGGCCCCGGCGA
>JBQCFN010000227.1:0-3246 GCA_051959035.1 Lysobacteraceae bacterium
GAGGCGCAGGGCCTGATCCCGCCGGCGCAGCGCACCTTCGCCGGCTATCGCCTGTACGCCGACGCCGACCTGCACCGGCTGCGCTTCATCCGCCGCGCGCGCCGGCTCGGCTTCTCGATGCAGCAGGTCGGCGTGCTGCTCGGGCTGTGGAACGACCGCCGGCGCGCGAGCGCGGAAGTGAAGGCGCTCGCGCAGCAGCACGCGCGCGAGCTCGGCGCGCGCATCGACGAACTGCAGGCGATGCAGCGCACGCTGCTGGCGCTGGCGCGCGACTGCCACGGCGACCAGCGCCCGGAGTGCCCGATCCTCGACGACCTCGCCGGCGGCGCGCGCGCGCCCGGTCAGCCGCAGCCGCCGCTGCCGCAGCCGCAACCCGAGGATGCCGCGGCGGCCACCTCCGCCACGGCATCCTCGGGCGCGAGCACGGTGAAGTCGATCACCACCGCGCCGGCCTCGCGCTGGCGATAGTCGATCGCGACCGTGTCGCCGTAGCGCCCCTGGATCTGCGCGAGCAGCGGCAGCGGATCGTGGTCGTTGACGAAGCGCATCGCCTCGCCGGGCTGCAGCGCGTCGAGCGCGCCGAAGATCGCCGCGTGGCGGAAGCGGCGGGCGATGCCGCGCGCGTCGAAGGGGTGGACCTGGAGGGCGACGGGGCGGATCGTGATCATGCGGTTGGGCCGGGTCGTGGGGGTGCGCCAGCTTCGCGCCCAGGCGGCCGCGGGGCCTTGACCTGGATCACCTGCGCCGCGCCGCGCGCCGGCGGCGTGCGGAAAACCCCGACCCCCGGCCGGGGCGAATCCCGGGCCGGCGCCGCGGACCGGCCTGCTGCCGCGGCCACCGGCGGCGGCGCAGCCTGAGCACCGGTTGCCACGGAGTGCTCGCCGCATGTCGCGCCGCCTGTTGCCCACCCTGCTCGCCTGCGCGCTCTGCGCCGCCCTGCCCGCGCCGCTGCCGGCCTGTGCCGGCGCACCGCCCCGGGTGATGCTGCCGATGCGCTGGCAGCCCGGGCTGGACGTGCGCGCGTACTGGGTCAGCGAGAAGCTCGACGGGGTGCGCGGGCGCTGGGATGGCATCCGCCTGCTCACCCGCGGCGGCGAGACGATCGACGCGCCGGGGTGGTTCACCGCCGGCTGGCCGCGCGAGCCGCTGGACGGCGAGCTGTGGATCGGGCGCGGGCGCTTCGAGGAGGTCAGCGATCTCGTGCGCGGCCTGCGCGGCGGCGACGCGGCGTGGCGGCAGGTGCGCTTCATGGTCTACGACCTGCCGGCCGATCCGGCGGCGTTCGACCGGCGCGTGGCGCGCATGCGCGGGCTCGCCGCCGCGGCGCGCTCGGCCTCGCTGCGGGTGGTGCCGCAGTTCCGGGTCGACAGCGAGGCCGGGCTCGACGCGCGCCTGCACGCGGTCGTCGCGGCCGGCGGCGAGGGCCTCGTGCTGCACCACCAGGCGGCCCGCTACGTGGCCGGCCGCAGCACCGACCTGCTCAAGTACAAGCCCTTCGACGACGCCGAGGCGCGCGTGCTCGGCTACGCGCCCGGCCACGGCAAGTACGCCGGCCAGCTCGGCGCGCTGCTGGTCGAGCGGCCGGACGGCATGCGGTTCCGCATCGGCAGCGGCCTCAGCGACGCCGAGCGCGCGCACCCGCCGCCGCGCGGCAGCTGGGTGACCTACCGCTACGAGGGCACCACCGCGAAAGGCACGCCGCGCTTCGCCCGCTTCCTGCGCGTGCGCCACCAGATGCCGCCGCCGGACCCGCGCTGAGCGCGCGCATGGATCCATCGCGCGGTGTCGCGGCCTGCAACCCGGGGAAGCGCAAGGCACCCGGGACCGGCGCGGGACCACCGGACCGTGCAGTCCGACAAGCGCAGCGCACCGGGGAAAGCGCGCCTCCGCAATAACGGAGGCCACGTGGCAGGCCAGGCACGGCACCGTGCTGCATCGCGGGTGCGCGCGCGCTTGCCCCGGCGACGGCGATGCGGCCAGTGCCGCTTCCCGGCTGCCGGAACAGGCTGCGCGTCGATCAGTCGATCGGCAGCTCGATGATCCGGGCCCGCGCGCGCCCGGCCGCGATGCGCAATTCGCCGACCGCCACCGGCAGGCGGAAGCGGCGCGGGCCGGCGCTGCCGGGATTGACGTACAGCGCGCCCGCGCGCGCCTCGACCCGCGGCCGGTGGGAATGCCCGCTCACCACCACGCCGATGCGCTCGCGCGCGGGATCGACCGCCAGCGCCTTGAGGTCGTGCAGCACGTACACCTCGACGCCATCGCAGGCCAGGCGCGCGGTGTCGGGCAGATCGCGCGCCCAGTCGCCATGGTCGTTGTTGCCGCGCACGGCGGTCAGCGGCGCGAGCGCGGCCAGTTCGGCCAGGATCGCCGGATCGCCGATGTCGCCGGCGTGCACGATGTGGTCGCTGCCGCGCAGCGCGTCCAGCGCCTGCGGGCGCAGCAGGCCGTGGGTGTCGGACACCAGGCCGATGCGCACGCGCTCAGGCGCGCTGCGCGCCGGCGGGCAGCGGCGCCGCGGCGGCCGGGTCGGCCTCGGGCGAGCCGTAGCGCAGCCAGCGCTCGGCGGCGGCCAGGTCGTCGAAGGCGCGTGCGTCGAGGCCGACTTCGCGGGCGCTGATCTCGCAGTACTCGAGCTGCGCCATGCCGGCCGGGCGCACGTGGGCGATGCGCACGCCCTCGAGGCCGCGGGCCCGCATGGCCGCGACAATCGCATGCCATTGCGAGGCGCTGAGCTCGGGGCCGCGCAGTTCGTCCACCACCAGCAGGAGGCGCGGCTGGTGCTGCTGCACCTGCGCGAGGATGCCTTCCCAGTAGCCGCGGGTGGTCTCCGGCGTGCGTTCACCGCCGACGTCGGCGCGCAGCACGCCGTCACGCAGGCGGCGGCAGCGGAGGGTGAAGCCGGCACGGGACGGGCCCATGCCGGCATCATGCGCGCTTCGGGGCGTGGTGGCGCAAGTGGAGGGCGTCTCATTCCCTGCAATCCGGCGCTGGCACCGTGGCCGCCTCCTCGTCAGGGAGCCCGGCGGCGGGGCGGCACTGGGCGCCGCGTCGCCGCCGGTGGATCCGGGCGGGGTGGCCGGCGGCGGACGGCGTCACCGGCCGCCGACCGCGGGCGGCCCAGGCTGGTGCACCCGCCCGCGGAGCCCGCGATGCCGACGCATGCCCGGCCACCGTCCGATCCCCGCTACCACACGGCCAACATCGAGGCTGCGCTGGACGACCTGATCCACCACCTGCGCGAGG
>JBQCFN010000228.1:0-5262 GCA_051959035.1 Lysobacteraceae bacterium
GCCTGCGGCGTGGTGGCCGCGGTGGCGCGCGGCATGCCGGCGCAGCGGGTGGTGGATGGCGTGCCGTGGTTCTCCGCGGCCGAACTCGGCGGGCTGCCGGACTTCGACGTCGCGGTGGATTTCAGCCTGCCCGCCGGGTTCGACGGCATCCTCGACCTGTGCCGCGCGCGTGGCGCGGCGCTGGTGTCGGGTACCACCGGGCTGGTGCCCGCCCAGCGCGCAGCGCTCGACGCCGCCGCCGCGCGGATCCCCGTGCTGTGGGCGTCCAACTTCAGCCTGGGCGTCGCCGTGCTGGCGGACCTGGTCGAGCGTGCCGCGCGGGCGCTGCAGGGCTGGGACTGCGACATCGTCGAGGCCCACCACGTGCACAAGCAGGACGCGCCCTCGGGCACCGCGCTCAGCCTCGGCGAGGCCGCCGGCCGCGGCGGTGCCTCGCCGCGCTACGCCTCGCTGCGCGCCGGCGACATCGTCGGCGAGCACACCGTGCAGTTCACCGGCCTGGGCGAGCGGCTGGAACTCGTGCACCGCGCCACCAGCCGCGACGTCTTCGCGCGCGGCGCGCTGCACGCCGCGCTGCGGCTCGCCGGGCGCGCTCCAGGGCAGTACCGGCTCGCCGACCTGCTTGGCTGAACGCGCCCCCGGCGGATCGCGCTGGCGCCGCACGCGCCGCGCCGGTAGAATTCCCGCTCGCCCTGATTCCTTCACTGGCTGTCGCCAGCACGGACCGGTCCTGAGCCGACGTCCGCGCTTTCGTGCAACCTGCGCCAACAGGTCGCGTACCGGCGATGGCACCACCGCAAGGCGATGCCCCGTGATCCAGCCCGCAATCCTCGTCCTCGAAGACGGCACCGTGTTCGAGGGCGATTCCGTCGGCGCGCCCGGACTGGCGGTCGGCGAGGTGGTGTTCAACACCGCCATGACCGGCTACCAGGAGATCGTGACCGATCCTTCCTACGCGCGGCAGATCGTCACCCTGACCTATCCCCACATCGGCAACACCGGCTGCAACGCGGCGGACGACGAGTCCGCGCGCGCCTGGGCGGCCGGCCTGATCGTGCGCGACGTGCCGCGCCGCCCGTCCAGCTGGCGCAGCGAGCTCTCGCTGCCGGAATGGCTGCGCCAGCGCAACGTGGTCGCGATCAGCGGCATCGACACCCGCAGGCTCACCCGCCTGCTGCGCGACCGCGGTGCCCAGAATGGCGCGCTGATGGCCGGCGACGCGCTCGACGTGGACGCGGCGCTCGAGGCCGCGCGCAAGTTCCCCGGCCTGAAGGGCATGGACCTCGCGAAGGAAGTCAGCGCGCGCGCGCCTTACCGCTGGAATGCCGGCCAGCTCGACCTCGACCGCAACGCGTTCGCGCCCGGTGGCGGCAAATACCACGTCGTCGCCTACGACGTCGGCAGCAAGCTCAACATCCTGCGCATGCTCGCCGAGCGCGGCTGCGACCTCACCGTGGTGCCCGCGCAGACGCCGGCGGCGGAGGTGTTCGCGCTCAACCCGGACGGCGTGTTCCTGTCCAACGGCCCGGGCGACCCGGAGCCCTGCGACTACGCCATCGCCGCCACCCGCGAGTTCCTCGCCCGCAAGCTGCCGCTGTACGGCATCTGCCTGGGCCACCAGCTGCTCGGCCTGGCGGTCGGGGCCAGCACGGTCAAGATGAAGTTCGGCCACCACGGCGCCAACCATCCGGTCATCGACGTGGACAGTGGCCGGGTGCTGATCACCAGCCAGAACCACGGCTTCGCGGTGGACGAGGCGAGCCTGCCGGCGAACGTGCGGGTGACCCACCGTTCGCTGTTCGACGGTTCCAACCAGGGAATCGCGCTGGCCGACGCGCCGGCGTTTTCCTTCCAGGGCCATCCGGAAGCCAGCCCGGGGCCGCATGACGTCAGTTACCTGTTCGATCGTTTCATCGCGTCGATGGGGGAGCGGTGAGGCGTTTTTTCGCGTTGCATGAAGAGTGCTGGACCAAGCCAAGGGGAGAAGGCAAGTGGAAATGCTGAAGAAGGGGTTGTTGCTGCTGTTGTTGCTGCCCACGCTCGCGTGGTCGCGGGAAATCCCGATCGAGGATTTCTTCAAGGATGCGCAGTTCACCACGGTCAAGCTGTCGCCCGACGGCCAGCACATCGCCGTCACCGTGCAGCGCGATGACCGGGGCCTGCTCGCGGTGCTGCGGGTGTCCGACGACCAGATCGTCGGCAAGTGGGACTACGGCAAGAACAACTACATCCAGGACGTCATCTGGGCGAACAACGACCGCGTCCTGTTCCGCGTGGCGATGAAGAGCGGAAGCTTCGACTTCCAGCGCGCGCGCGGCGACCTGTATGCGTCGAACATCGACGGCACCCGCCGCATCGACATCCCGAACGGGAATTACTACCGCATCGTGGACATGACCCCGGACGATCCCGACACCATCCTGGTGGACCGCTCCTGGGGCAGCGCCTACCTGTTCAAGCTGAACGTCAACACCGGCAAGGTCCTGACCGTCGCGTCGGGCCCGGTGGACGCCGGCGGGTTCCTCGTCGACCACGACCACAAGGTGCGCTTCGTCAGCGGCGAAATGGAAGACGGCTCGGTCGTGGTGTACCGCCGCGACGGCGACTCGTGGACCCAGATCCGGGAAGACAAGACGGGCATGGGCGACGACTACAACCCGCTCGGCTTCTCCGCCGACAACCAGCACGTCTACGTCGAGAAGAGCGAGGGCGGCAAGCCGGGCTCGGTGGTGCTGCTCGACCTGAACACCGGCAAGGAAGCGCCGGTCTCCAGCAACGGCACCGTCGATCCGAGCGACCTGCTCTGGAGCACCGACAGGAAGACGCTGCTGGCGGTGATGTACGAAGACGGCGTGCCGCACTGGGAGTGGGTGGCGCCCGACCATCCGGAGACCAAGGTGTTCTCCGGCCTCGCGAAGGCGTTCCCCGGCAAGTTCGTGACGTTCGGGAAGCCGTCGGATGACGGACGCTACGTGCCGCTGGTGGTGTACTCGGACGTCGCCCCGGGCGAGGTCTACCTGTTCGACCGGCAGACGGGCCAGGCCCGCTTCCTGCTCGCCGGGCGCAGCTGGATCAACCCGGACGAGATGTCGCCGATGACCCCGGTCGACGTCAAGGCGCGCGACGGCGTGATGCTGCACGGCTACCTGACCATCCCGGCCAACAGCAGCGGCAAGAACCTGCCCCTCATCATCAACCCGCACGGCGGCCCCCATGGCGTCCGCGACGACTGGGGCTTCAATCCCGAGGTCCAGCTTCTCGCCAACCGCGGCTACGCGGTGCTGCAGATGAACTACCGGGGGTCGGGCGGCTACGGCAACGAATTCGAGGCCCTGGGCTACCGCCACTGGGGCACGACGATGCAGGACGACCTGACGGATTCGGTCCGGTGGGCGATCGCCCAGGGGATCGCCGACCCGAACCGCGTCTGCATCTATGGTGCGTCCTACGGTGGTTACGCCGCGCTGATGAGCATCGAGCGCGAGCCTGACCTGTACAAGTGCTCGGTCGGCTACGTGGGCGTGTACGACCTGGAAATCCAGCGCTCCGACGAGGAAGTCGCGCACAACAAGTTCTTCCAGGCGTTCAACAAGCGCGTCCAGCCCGAAACGGCGGGCGAGCGCCGGGCGCAGTCGCCCGCGTACAACGTCGACAAGATCAAGATCCCGGTGATGCTGGTCGCCGGCGCCAAGGACATCCGCGTGCCGATCAAGAACATGTACGAACTGATCGACAGGATGAAGGCCGTCGGCAAGGCGCCGGAGGACGTGATCGTCGCGGACAAGGAGCAGCACGGCTTCCGCGACCTCCAGAACAACGTCAACCTGTACACCCACATGCTGAAGTTCTTCGACCGGCACATCGGCAAGGACGCGGTCGCGGGCGCCGGCAAGGGCAAGGACGCCGCCGCGTCCCCGTAACCGCAACGCACCCCAGGAACAGCGATGCCCAAGCGCACCGACATCCAGACCATCCTCATCATCGGCGCCGGCCCGATCGTCATCGGCCAGGCCTGCGAGTTCGACTATTCGGGCGCGCAGGCCTGCAAGGCGCTGCGTGACGAGGGTTATCGCGTGGTGCTGGTCAACAGCAACCCCGCGACGATCATGACCGACCCCGACATGGCGGACGCGGTCTACATCGAGCCGATCAACTGGCAGTCGGTGGAGAAGATCATCGCGAAGGAACGCCCGGACGCGCTGCTGCCCACCATGGGTGGGCAGACAGCGCTGAACTGCGCGCTGGACCTGGCCGACCATGGCGTGCTGGAGCAGCATGGCGTCGAGCTGATCGGCGCCTCGCGCGAGGCCATCCGCACCGCCGAGGACCGCGAGCTGTTCAAGCAGGCGATGTCGGAGATCGGGCTGGACAGCCCGAAGTCGGAAGTCGCGCGCTCGTTCGAGGAGGCGGTCGCGATCCAGGCGACGGTCGGGTACCCGACCATCATCCGCCCGAGCTTCACCCTCGGCGGCACCGGCGGCGGCATCGCCTACAACAAGGAAGAGTTCGAGGAGATCGTCCGGCGCGGCCTGGAGCTGTCGCCGACCCACGAGGTGCTGATCGAGGAATCGGTGCTCGGCTGGAAGGAGTTCGAGATGGAGGTGGTCCGCGACACCGCGGACAACTGCATCATCGTCTGCTCGATCGAGAACCTCGACCCGATGGGCGTGCACACCGGCGACTCGATCACGGTCGCGCCGGCGCAGACGCTCACCGACAAGGAATACCAGCGCCTGCGCGACGCCTCGATCGCGGTGCTGCGCAAGATCGGCGTGGACACCGGCGGCTCGAACGTGCAGTTCGGCATCAACGCGCACGACGGCCGCGTGGTGGTGATCGAGATGAACCCGCGCGTGTCGCGCTCGTCTGCGCTGGCCTCGAAGGCGACCGGCTTCCCGATCGCCAAGGTGGCGGCCAAGCTGGCGGTCGGCTACACGCTCGACGAGCTCAAGAACGAGATCACCGGCGGCCTCACGCCGGCCTCGTTCGAGCCGAGCATCGACTACGTCGTCACCAAGATCCCGCGCTTCGCGTTCGAGAAGTTCCCGGCGGCCGATCCGCGCCTGACCACCCAGATGAAGTCGGTGGGCGAGGTGATGGCGATCGGCCGCACCTTCCAGGAGTCGCTGCAGAAGGCGCTGCGCTCGCTGGAAACCGGCTTGACCGGATTGGACGAGATCGCGATCCCCGGCCTCGGCCAGGGCGACGACAAGAACGCCATCCGCGCCGCGCTCGGCACACCCTCGCCCGACGGAATTCTCA
>JBQCFN010000229.1:0-13112 GCA_051959035.1 Lysobacteraceae bacterium
CGCGGCCCGACTTGGGGGCGCGCGCCCACCACAGCAGGGCCCGTTCCGCCCAGCTGGACGCCGAGCCGCAGGCCGCGCTGCGCGGCCGGCTGCAGGACGTGATGCGCCGCAACACCTACGACCCGGCGACCGGCACGATCACCCTGGACCGCGACCGCGTCGTCGCCATTTCCAACGTGGCGGCGCACTACGAGAGCCTGTTCGGCAACGATCCCGCCACGGCCGCGCTGCGCGACGCCTACGCGATGAAGGACGACACCGTCGCCGACCCGCGGCACCGCCGCGCGCTCACCGCGTTCTTCTGGTGGACGGCGTGGGCCTGCGGCACCGAGCGACCGAGCAGCAGCGTGCTGGCGCCGGTGCAGCCGGGCGAGGCCAACCGCCACGTCACCTACACCAACAACTGGCCGAGCGAACCGCTGGTCGGCAATACGCCGCCAGCACCGCTGTGGCTGTGGTCGGCCTTCAGCGTGCTGTTCCTGATCGCCGGCATCGCGCTGCTCGGCTGGCACCACGCGCGCACGCACGACCGCGGCGAGGAGTCGCACCTGATCCCGGCCAGCGATCCCTTCGCGACCCTGCGCATCACGCCGTCGATGCGCGCCACCGCCAAGTACTTCTGGGTGGTGCTGGCGCTGTTCCTGGTGCAGATCCTGCTCGGCGCGATCACCGCGCACTACCAGGTCGAGGGCCACGACATCTACGGCTTCGCGCTGTCGAACGTACTGCCCTACTCGATCACCCGCACCTGGCACACGCAACTGGCGGTGTTGTGGATCGCCGTCGCGTGGCTGGGCACCGGCCTGTACATCGGCCCGGCGCTGTCCGGGCATGAGCCGAAGTACCAGCGGCTCGGCGTCAATGCCTTGTGGGCGTGCCTGCTCGTGATCGTGGTGGGCGCCTTCGCCGGCCAGTGGATGGCGGTGATGCAGAAGCTGGGCATCGGCCCGGTCAACTTCTGGTTCGGCCACCAGGGCTGGGAATACGCCGACATGGGCCGCTTCTGGCAGGTCTTCCTGTTCGTCGGGCTGCTGCTGTGGCTGACCCTGGTCGGGCGCGCGCTGTGGCCGATCCTGCGGGGGCCGGAAAGCGACACCAAGGCGATCGTCGGCCTGCTGTTCCTGTCAACCGTCTGCATCGGCCTGTTCTTCGGCGCGGCGCTGATGTGGGGCGAGCACACCCACATCTCGGTGGTCGAGTACTGGCGCTGGTGGCTGGTGCACCTGTGGGTGGAGGGCTTCTTCGAGGTGTTCGCCACCGCGGTGATGGCGCTGATCTTCACCCGCCTCGGCCTGGTCGCGGCGAAGTCGGCCACCACGGCCGTGCTGTTCGCGACCATCGTGTTCATGGCCGGCGGCGTGCTCGGCACGCTGCACCACCTGTACTTCGTCGGCACGCCGACGGCGGTGGTGGCACTGGGCGCGAGCTTCAGCGCGCTGGAAGTGGTGCCGCTGGCGTACATCGGCTTCGAGGCCTACCACACCTGGAAGCTCGGCCAGGCGACGCCGTGGATGGCCCGCTACAAGTGGCCGATCCTGTTCTTCATCGCGGTGTCGTTCTGGAACCTCGTCGGCGCCGGCCTGTTCGGCTTCCTGATCAACCCGCCGCTGTCGCTGTACTTCATGCAGGGCCTGAACCTGACGCCGCTGCACGGCCACACCGCGCTGTTCGGCGTGTACGGCATGCTCGGCATCGCGCTGGTGCTGTTCTGCATGCGCGGCCTGCGCGGGCAGATGGCGTGGGACACCAAGGCGCTGAAGGTGGCGTTCTGGTGCCTGAACATCGGCCTGGCGCTGATGGCGGCGCTGACGCTGCTGCCGCTGGGCACGATGCAGCTGCTGGCGGCGATCGAGCACGGCTACTACTACGCGCGCTCGGCGGACTTCATGAACAAGCCCATCGTCGACATGCTGGTCTGGATGCGCGTGCCGGGCGACACGATCTTCAGCGTCGGTGCGCTGTCGCTGTGCTGGTTCGTGTTCCGGCTGTGGGTCGCGCCGCGGCGCGAGCCGGCCGGCCCGGGAGTGCGCGAAGGCGAGCGCTGAGTCCACGCGCTTCGAGCGGCAACGGGAAACCTCCGGCCTTGCCGGAGGTTTTTCTTTTTGGGTGGCCGCGCGGCCCAGGCCTGGCCTGCGGGGGGTCCCCCTCCGTCACCCATCGGGGTGATAGTCGGCGGCCATCCATGTCCGCCTTTCCGCACTGCCCCCGCAGGCCGAGCTCCCGGACAGGATCGCGGTGGCTCCCGCAAATCGCCGGCTTCTGCTCGCGGAGGCCGAAGCGGCATGCTGGAAAGCGGCGCAGCCAGGCCCGCCCGCAGCCAGCCTTGGCTTGGCGCTTCGCAAGGAGAGGTCGGCGCGGGCCGGCTTGTCCTGTGCAAGCCTGCCGGCCAGCCCGTCGCCCGGAAGCACGCGAAAACCGCGTCCTGGCCGGAGGTCGCGGAAAGGGCCATGGTGGCCCGCAGCGGCAATTCCCGCCCTGGACGGTGGGCGGAGCCGTGGAGCAACCTCCGGCCGGGACGCCGGTCCCTTCCGAAGGCCGGCTGTTGCGGTTGGCTTTTACCGGCCGGAGCGACACGCCCTCCCATCCTGACCTAAATCAAAGCAGCCCCCACCTTTCGCGCCGACCATGGCGCCCATGGAAACGTCCGCGACCGTGTCCCCCCAGGCCCTCTCCCCCAGCCGCCTCGCCCAAGCGCCCCACCGGCTGATGTTCTTCATCGGTGCCAGCAACGTGCTGCTGGCGATGCTGTGGTGGGCCGGCTGGCTGGCGACCACGCGCTGGAACTGGTTCCGCATGCCGCAGCCGGATCCCTACGCCGGCTGGCTCCACGCCTTCGTCATGCAGTACCAGATGCTGCCGAGCTTCATCTTCGGCTTCCTGCTGACGACCTTCCCGCGCTGGATGGGCCTGCGCGACATCGACCGCTGGCGCTACGTGCCGGTCGGCGCCGGCCTGTTCGGCGGGCAGCTCGCGACGCTGCTCGGCGCGCTCGGCTGGCAGGCGGGCATCCTCGTCGGCCTGCTGATGACGCTGGCCGGCTGGATCGCCGGGCTCGCCACGCTCGGCCCGCTGCTGTGGCGCGAACAGGGCACGACCTGGCATGCGCGCTCCTGCTTCGCCGCGCTCGTGCTCGGCCTGGCGGGGCTGCTCGCCTGGGGGGCCTTCCTGCTCACCGGCAACCCGCTGTGCGCCTTCGCCAGCATCAAGGCCGGCACCTTCGGCCTGCTGCTGCCGGTGTACTTCTCCGTCGCCCACCGCATGTTCCCGTTCTTCGCCGGCAACGTGGTCAAGGGTTACCGGGCGTGGCGGCCGCTGTGGCTGCTGGTGGCGTTCTGGGCGCTGTGCCTCGCGCACCTCGCACTCGAACTCGCGCACGCCTACGGCGCGTTGTGGCTGGCCGACGTGCCGCTGCTGCTGCTCACCGCGGTGACGTGGGCGCGCTGGTGGCCGCTGGGGAAAAAGCCCGGTTTGCTGACGGTGCTGTTCGTCGGCCTCGCCTGGCTGCCGGTCGCCTTCGCGCTGTACTCGGCGCAGAGCATCGCCTACCAGCTGACCGGCGTGTACTGGCTCGGCCGCGCACCGGCGCATGCGTTGTTCGTCGGGTTCTTCGGCAGCGTGCTGATCGCGATGGTGACGCGGGTGACGCAGGGCCACTCCGGGCGACCGCTGGCGATGCCGAAGGTCGCGTGGTTCGCGTTCGCGGCGATCCAGCTGGTCACGCTGACCCGCGTCGGCGCCGAGCTGGCCGACGATCCGATGCGCTGGCAGGCGATCGCCGCGTTCGGCTGGCTGGTGGCCTTCGCGCCCTGGGTGCTGCGCATCGGCCGCATCTACCTGTCGCCGCGCGTGGACGGCAAGCCGGGCTGAAGGCGACAATCGCCGCATGATCGAGTTCTATCCGCAGATCAAGCTGCTGCACATCGCGATGGTCGCCTGCAGCGGCAGCCTGTTCCTGCTGCGCGGCCTGCTGGTGCAGCTCGGCCGGCAGGGCATCGCGATGGCCGCGCCGGTGCGCTACCTCAGCTACGCCATCGACACCACGCTGCTGACTGCGGCGCTGATGCTGCTGACCATCATGCCGCACGGCCTGTACGCCAACGGCTGGCTGGCGGTGAAGCTGGTCCTGGTGGTCGTGTACGTCGTCCTGGGCACCCTGGCGCTCAAGCGCGGGCGCACGGGGCGGGCGCGCGCCATCGCCTACCTGGCGGCGCTGCTGGTGTTCGCCTTCATCATCACGATCGCCCGCGCCCACCACCCGCTCGGGATCTTCTTCACGCTGCTGCATTAGCCAAACGGCGCGGGGTTGATCCCGGTCAATGCCGCAGCGCCGGCGCGGCCCAACCATGCGGGCATGGATGCCGCCCGCGCCACCGTCCCCGCCCAGCCCGTTCCGCCGCCGCGCGATCCCGCGCTGGACGCCTGCTTCCTCGGCCCCTACGGCGAGAACGACACGCTGCTGGAAAAGCTCGTCGTCGAGTTCCTGCGCGACCACGTGTACTGGCGGCGCAATTTCCACCCGGAGGACCCGCCGGCGATCCCCACCCGCGCCGCGCAGCAGCCCGGCTACCTCGCCTTCGAGGCGCGCATGCGCCGCGAGCTGCACGCGCTGTCCGCCGCGCTGAAGAAGTCGGTGCCCTTCCACAGCCCGCGCTACATCGGCCACATGGCCTCGGACCTGCTGCTGCCCGGGCTGGCAGCGCAGATCCTCACCCTGCCCTACAACCCCAACAACGTGAGCGAGGACGCCGCGCCCGTCACCGTCGAACTGGAGGTGCGCGCGGGCCTGCAACTGGCGCGCATGCTCGGCTATCCCGACGACCCCGCGCGCGCGGATTGCGCCTTCGGCCACCTCACCTCGGGCGGCACCCTGGCCAACTACCAGGCGCTGCGCCTGGCGCTGGCGCTGAAGGCCTTCCCGGTCGCGCTGCGCGCCGCCGGCGTGCCGGACCTCGCGCTGCCGGACGACGACTGGGACGCGTTCAACCTCGCCCCGCGCGCAGGCATCGCGCTGCTGCAGCAGTGGCAGGACTGGCTCGGCGCGCAGCCGGTGGTCGGCCGCCAGTACTGGCACGAGCGGGTGCAGGCGCAGCGCCTGGAACACCTCGGCCTGGCCGCGTTCTTCCAGCGCCACCCGCAGCTGGGCGTGCCCTGCGTGCTGGCGCCGTCCACCGCGCATTACTCGTGGAGCAAGGGCATGAAGCTGCTCGGCCTCGGCCGCGCCCAGCTGAAGCTGCTCCCGGAGCGCGGCATGCGGCTGGACGCCGACGCGCTCGAGGCCAAGCTCGAGCGCTGCCTGCGCAACCGCCAGCCGGTGCTGCTGGCGGTCGCGGTGCTCGGCACGACCGAGTACGGCACGATCGACCCGGTCGACCGCGTGGTGGCCGCGCGCGACGCGTTCGCGCCGCGCGGGCTGGGCTTCGGCGTGCACGTGGATGCCGCCTGGGGCGGCTACCTGGCGACGCTGTTCCGCGAGCCCGACGGCCGCCTGCGCCCGATCGAATCGGTGCGCGCGGAATTCGCGCAGTTCCCCCAGCCCGAAGTCCACGCGGCCTTCGCCGCGCTCGGCGATACCGATTCGGTCACCGTCGATCCGCACAAGCTCGGCTACCTGCCCTACGGCGCCGGCGCCTTCATCTGCCGCGACCACCGCGCGATGGCGCTGCTCGCCGAGGAGGCCGATTATGTCTTCGCCGGCGACGCGCCCGCCGACTACATGGCCCGCTACCGCCGCCTCGGCCAGTTCATCCCGGAAGGCTCGAAGGCCGGCGCCAACGCGGCCGCGGTCTACGTCACCCACCGGGTGCTGCCGCTCGACCACGCCCACTTCGGCGAACTGCCGCGGCAGACGGTGCGCGCTGCCGAAGCCTTCGCCGCGCGCGCCGCGCGCTTCGCCGGCGAGGTCGCCGACGCCGCCCGCGCCTGCGTGCCCTTCGCGCCCGACAGCAACCTCGTCTGCCTCGCGCTCAACCCGGTCGGCAACCGCGAGGTGGCGCGCGCGAACGCCTTCGTCGGCCGCCTGCACGACGCGCTGCGCTGCGACCCGCAGCGGCCGCTGCAGCTGAAGGAGTTCTTCGGCTCGGTGACGACGCTCAAGCCCGACGCCCTCGGCACCGCCGAACTGGAGCGCATCGCCGACGGGCTCGGCCTGGAGCCCGCCAGCTTCCACGCCGGGGCCGGCGCCGACCGCCTGCTGATCCTGAGGCACACGCTCATGAATCCGTACCTGATCGACCACGAGAACGGCATCAGCTACATCGACCGCTACTTCGACTACCTCGCGGCGCTGGTGCGCGCGCTGCCGCGGTGACCCGCATGGAAGCCATCGCCGCGGAAGTGGAAGCGCTGCACGAAGTGTCCCGCGCGGAACAGCGCGCGTGGGCGCGCGGCGCGCTGGAAACGCTGCGCCAGGAGGCCGCGCGTTCGGCCGACACCCACCTGCTGCGGCTGGATTTCCCCGGCTTCCCCGGCATCGCGTTCTATTTCAAGGACGAGGCCGCGCACCCCACCGGCAGCCTCAAGCACCGGCTGGCGCGTTCCCTGTTCCTGTACGCGCTGTGCAACGGCCGGCTGGACGCGGGGCAGGCCGTGGTCGATGCCTCCTCGGGCAGTACCGCGATTTCCGAGGCCTGGTTCGCCCGCCTGCTCGGCCTGCCGTTCATCGCGGTGATGCCGGCCTGCACCGCGCCGCGCAAGATCCGCGACGTGGAAGCGCTCGGCGGCCGCTGCGACCTCGTCGACGATCCCGCCGAAGTGCACGCCCGCGCCGCCTGGCACGCGGCGCGCGGCGCCTGCCACCTCGACCAGTTCGGGCTCGCGGAGCGCGCCACCGACTGGCGCGGCAACAACAACATCGCCGAGTCCATCCTCGCGCAGATGGCGCGCGAGCCGCACCCGGAGCCGGCCTGGATCGCATGCGGCGCCGGCACCGGCGGCACCTCCGCCACGATCGGCCGCTACCTGCGCTACCGCGGCCTGGCCACCCGCCTGTGCGTCGCCGAACCGGCCGGCGGCGGCTTCGCCGAAGGCTGGCACCTGCGCGACGTGCTGGCGCGCTCGACCCGTGCCACGGTGATCGAAGGCATCGGCCGGCCGCGGGTGGAACCGGGCTTCGTGTTCGACGTGGTCGACGCGGTGGTCGAGGTGGACGACGCACAGTCGATCGCCGCGATGCGGCTGCTCGAGGACCTGCTCGGCCGCCGCTACGGCGGATCGTCCGGCACCAACCTGGTCGCCTGCCTGCAGCTCGCCTGCGCGATGCGCGCGCGCGGCGAGCGCGGCAGCATCGTCAGCCTGCTGTGCGACCGCGGCGAGCGCTACGAGCAGACGCTGTTCGACCGCGACTGGCTGCGCGCCCGCGGCATCGACCCCGAGCCGTGGAAGACGGCGCTCGCCGCCAGCCTGCGCGCCGGCGCATGGATCCGGCCGGGCGCCCCCTGACCCCACGGGAGGGCACCGTGCCCACGGACGCAGGTCCCGCGCGCTGGTTCGCCCACTCGCTGTCCGTTCCGCCGGTCTTCCGTGAGCAGCAGGCGACGGTGGTGCGCATGCGCCTGCTCGCGCTGGCGCCGACCATCGCCGTGCTCACCCTGCTGTGGATGCCGCTCGACGCCCTCGGCCTGCAGCGCGGCGAAATCGCGCGGATCCTGCCGCTGCGACTGCTGCTCGCGGGCGGATTGCTGGTGGTGGCATGGCGCCGGCGGTCGCTGTCCGCGTACCAGGCCACCACCGCCTTCATCTGGCTGCAGGCGCTGTGCTTCGGCGCCATGCAGCTGGCGCTCGGCCCGGGCGGCGGCGCGCTGCGGATCGGCTACGGGCTGTTCCCGTTCGCGATTGCCGCGCAACTGGCGGTGTTCCCGCTGCCCTGGCTGCGCAGCGTGGCCATCGGCGTGGCCGCGTTCGGCCTGCTGGCGATGCCGTGGCTGGCGCACGCCCAGGCGCCGGATCCGGCGTTGTGGAACGACCTGTGGCTGCTCACCCTGATCCTCGCGCTGGCGGCCTGGGGCAGCCACGTGCAGGTGCGCTTGCTGGTCGACCTGCTGGGCGCGCGGCGCGACGCGAGCCGCGACCCGCTCACCGGCCTGGCCAACCGCCGCATGGCCGAAGAGCGGCTCGCCGCCGATCTCGCGCACGCCCTGCGCCACGGCGAACCGCTGTCGGTGGCGATGCTGGACCTGGACCACTTCAAGCGCGTCAACGACAGCCACGGCCACGCCACCGGCGACCTGGTGCTGGCAGCCGTCGCCCGCGTCCTGCACGACGAACTGCGCGGCGCCGACCTCGGCGTGCGCTACGGCGGCGAGGAGTTCCTCGCCATCCTGCCGGGCACCGACGCGGGCCAGGCCCTGCAGGTCGCCGAGCGCATCCGCGCGCGGGTCGCGCAACTCGCGGTGGAGGCGCCGCGCGGGCCGGTGCGGGTGACCGCCAGCCTCGGCGTGGCCACGCTGTGGCCGGGCGAATCGCGCGAGGCGCTGCTCGCACGCGCGGATGCGGCGCTGTACCGCGCCAAGGCCGAAGGCCGCGACCGCTGCGTGGCCGATGCCGGCACCGCCTCGGCCGCGACGCAGCCCGCCGGCGCTTGACCGGCGTCAGGGCGACGGCGGGCGGGGCGCGCGAGCCTTGCGCGCTCCGCCGGAGCCGCCCATGCACCACCACGACCTGCGTTCCTTCCTCGCGCGCCTGGAGCGCGACGGCCAGCTCGCGCGCGTGCGCGCGCCGGTCGACCCCGAGCTCGAATCCACCGCGCTGTGCCTGCGCGCGCTGCGCGAAGGCGGGCCGGCGCTGCTGATGGAGCAGCCGCGCGGCTCGGGCCATCCGTTGCTGGGCAACCTGTTCGGCCACCGCGACCGCATCGAGGCCGCCCTCGCCGGCCGGCCGCTGGCGTCGCTGCGCGAACTCGGCGAGCTGCTGGCGTCGGTCAAGGAGCCCCGCTGGCCGTCGAGCCTGCGTTCGGCGCTGTCGAGCTGGCCGGAACTCGCCCAGCTCGCGCACGTCGCGCCGCGCACGATGGGCGATGCGGCCTTCCTCGACGAGACGCTGGAAGGCGACGCGGTCGACCTCGCGCGGCTGCCGATCCAGCGCTGCTGGCCTGGCGATGCCGGCAAACTCGTCACGCTCGGGCTGGTGGTCACCCGCGGCACCCGCAAGCCGCGCCAGAACGTCGCCATCTACCGCATGCAGGTGCTGGGACGCGACCGGGTGGTCATGCGCTGGCTGCCGCACCGCGGCGGCGCGCTGGATTTCGCCGACTGGCAGGCCACGCATCCGGACCGGCCCTTCCCGGTGCTGGTCGCGATCGGCACGGACGCCGCGACCCTGCTGGCCGCGGTCGCGCCGGTCCCCGACACCCTGGGCGAGTACGAATTCGCCGGCCTGCTGCGCGGCGAGCGCACGCGCGTGTGGCGCAGCGCATCGACCGGCCTGGATGCACCGGCGGGGGCGGAGATCCTGCTGGAAGGCTTCATCCACCCGGGCGACACCGCGCTGGAAGGGCCGTTCGGCGACCACACGGGCTACTACAACGCGCAGGCGCCCTTCCCGGTGCTGCGCATCGCGCGCATGCACCTGCGCCGTGGCGCGATCTACCACGGCAGCTACATGGGCCGCGCGCCGTTCGACGAGCCCTCGGTGCTGGCGAACGCGCTCAACGAGGTGTTCGTTCCGATCCTGCGCAAGGTCTTTCCGGAGATCGTCGACTTCTTCCTTCCGCCGGAGGCCTGCTCCTATCGCATCGCGGTGGTCTCGATCCGCAAGCAGTACGCCGGCCATGCGCGCCGGATCATGATGGGCGTGTGGTCCTACCTGCGGCAGTTCACCTACACCAAGTTCGTGATCGTGGTGGACGAGGACATCGACGCGCGCGACTGGGCCCAGGTGCTGTGGGCGGTGTCGACGCGGGTGGATCCGGCGCGCGACACGCTGCTGGTCGAACACACGCCGATCGACTACCTCGACTTCGCCAGTCCGGTCGCCGGCCTCGGCTCCAAGCTCGGCATCGACGCGACCAACAAGTGGCCGGGCGAGACATCGCGCGACTGGGGCCGGCCGATCGTCCCCGATGCCGACGTGGAGCGGCGGGTGGAGGCATTGTGGGACGTGCTGCGTGGCGACGTGGCGCGAGGCGCCGAGCGATCGCCGGGAATCGCCCGTCCCTGAGGCATTGGGAAGGGTCGGCCTCTGCTGGATGCGAGGCCGGGGCTGCGCCCGGCTGGTGAGTGCTCGCCTCCTGGCGACCTCCTGTCTTCAAGTCGCGCCGCAGGCCATCCAGGCCTGCCACCGCACCACCCGGCCGGGCGCTGCCCCGGCGCGGCTCGGGGGAGTTGGCTTCGGTGGGTTTGGCTCAATGCCCGCTTCGCGACCGCCCTGCTTCGCGCCGGGCGCGATCGGCGTCGACACGGAAGCTCTCCACCGCATCGTCCCCGCGCCCGGCCGGAGCGGCCCAGGCGCATTGGGCAACGGACGGACCGTTACTGCGCGACGCCGGGGTCGTCGAACCGCAGCGCGTACTGCGCCAGTGCATCGCGCATCGGCTGGATCGCCGCCGTGTCCCGCGCATCCTGCTTCAGTGCGACGGCGTTCCGCATCAGCGGCACGATGATGGCGTGCAGCGCCGCGTCGGCGTCCGGCGGCAACTTGCAGTTCGCGATGATGGCCAGCACGCGCTCCTCGACCTGGCCAGCGAGGCGGGTCGCCTGCGCCGGCTCCAGGTGGCCGTGCGCGTAATGGTCCAGGCCCTCGACCGCCACGCGGATGCCGCGCATCTGCTCGCGCAGGGTGGCGTCGGTGGCGAACCGCTGCGCCGGCGCCGCGGCGGCAGCGGGTGCGGCGGTCGCGTGTTCGTGGTGCTGCGCGCCCGCGAGGCGGGCGACGATGCCAAGGGCGACCAGCAGGAGGAAGGTGACGAGGTTGCGCATGGGCAATCTGGAAGCGGAAGGAGCGATCGGGCGGCAAGAATAGGGCGCGCGTGCGCGGCGGCCGCTGATCCAGGTCAAACCGGAACCGCGGCGGACCCGCTGGCGACGGGCAGGCGCAGGACCACCCGCGCTCCGCCGGCCGGCGAGCGGTCGATGGCGAGGGAGCCGCCGTGCAGCAGCGCGATCGCCTGCGCGATCGACAGGCCCAGCCCGCTGCCGCCGCCCGCGCCGCGCCGGAAACGTTCGCCCAGGTGCGCCGCCTGCGCGTCGGAAATGCCCGGGCCGTCGTCGTCCACCGTGATGGCGACGGCGTCGCCGTCGCGCGCCAGGCCGACCGCCACCTGCCCGCGCGGCCGGCCGTGGGCGATCGCGTTGTCCACCAGGTTGCCGAGCGCGATCGCGAGCAGGCCGGGACTGCCGCGCACGCGCAGCGCTTCCCCGCCCTGCAGCGACAGCGCGATGCCGCACGGCGCGGCGCGTTCGCCGGCCGCCGCCAGCACGTCGCGCGCCAGCGCGGCGGGCGACAGCGGCGCGGCGTCGTCGAGCGCTTCCAGCGACTCCACCCGCGCGAGCGTGAGCAGCTGCGCGACCAGGCGCTCCATCCGCCGCAGGCCCTCGCGTGCGCGCTGCAGGTGGGCGGCGCGGCCGGCGGCGTCGGTGGCCGCGCCGGCAAGGTCCAGCTCCAGGCGCAGCACCGACAGCGGATGGCGCAGCTCGTGCGCGGCATCGGCGGTGAAGCGGCGTTCGCGGGCGAGGGCCGAGTCGAGCTTCGCCACCAGCGCGTCCAGCGCGCGCGTCAGCTGGCGCAGTTCGGCCGGCACGTCGTCGCGGGTCAGCAGCGGCGGCCGCGCCGGCCGCCGGGCGATGGCGCGCGACAGCGCCCGCAAGGGCGCCAGCCCCAGGCGCAGGCCCAGCCAGGTCGCCAGCGGCAGCAACGCCAGCAGCCCGGCCAGCGGAAGCAGCAGCGCGCGGACGTGCGCGGCGAGCAGTTCCTCGCGGTCGTGCAGTGGCGCGGCGACCTGGATCCAGTGCCGGTGCGCGGCGTCCCAGCGCTGGTACACGCGCCAGCGCCCGCCTTCGTGTTCGACCGTGTGGAAGTGCGGCGCGCCCGGAGCCGCCGGCAGCGGCGGCAGCGCGGAGGCGTCGAGCAGCAGGCGCCCGTCGCCGCCACGCACCACCATTTCGCCACGCGCGCCTTCGTCCCCGCCGGGATCGAAGTGGTCGGCGGCGCGCATGGGCGCGTCGGGCATCGCCGCCACGACCGCGAGCACGCTGGCGGCGGTGCGCTGCAGCTCGCGATCGAACATCTCGGCGGTTTCGTGCGCGGTGCGCTGGACGAGCCAGGCCCCGGCGGCGAGCCAGAGCACGACCACCGGAACGCCGGCCAGCCACAGCAGGCGCCGCTGCAACGAAGGCGCGCGCGGCCGGCTCATGGCGCCGCACCTTCCGCCGGCGGCGGATACAGCGCATAGCCGACGCCGCGCAGGGTGCGGATCCAGTCGGCGCCGAGCTTGCGCCGCAGGTGGTGGACGTGGACCTCGATCGCGTTGCTGGCGACTTCCTCGCCCCAGCCGTAGACCGCTTCCTCCAGCTGGGTGCGCGAGAACGCATGCCCGGGGCGCGAGGCCAGCACTTCCAGCAGCGTGTATTCGCGCGGCGACAGCTCGAGCGGCACGCCATCGAAGCGCGCGCTGCGCGCGCCGGGGTCGAGCGCGAGCGCGCCCACCAGGTGCCGCGGCGCCGGGGTGCCGCCGGCGCGCCGCCGCAGCGCGCGCCCCCGCGCGGCCAGTTCGTCCAGGTGCACGGGCTTGACCACGTAGTCGTCCGCGCCGCTGTCGAGCCCCTGCACGCGGTCGCCGAGCGCATCGCGCGCGGTCAGCAGCAGCACCGGCGTGCGGTCGCCGCGCCTGCGCAGCGCGGCGATGGCATCGACGCCGCTCATGCGCGGCAGGTTCCAGTCGATGATCGCGGCCGCGTAGCGGGTGTCGGCGAGCGCATGCGCCGCGTGGCGGCCGTCCTCGACCCAGTCCACCGCGTGGCCGAGGTGGCGCAGGCCGTCGGCCAGGGCGCGGCCCAGCGCGCGGTCGTCCTCGGCGAGCAGCAGGCGCATGCGGTCAGCGTGCGCGCGGGCGGCGGCGGCCGCCTTGATCCGGCGCAAGTCCGCGCGGTGCGATCCACGAGCGCGCGCCCCGCGCCGGGCAT
>JBQCFN010000230.1:0-7700 GCA_051959035.1 Lysobacteraceae bacterium
GGCCGCCTTCGGCCAGCAGCGGGATCGCGGCGATCGCATAGGGGCCGTCGGCGGCGTCGCAGGCGGCGCGCAGCGCGGCGCGCACGCGGGGATGGACGATCGCTTCCAGCCTGCGCCGCGCGTCGTCGTCGCCGAACACGCGCGCCCGCATCGCCGCGCGATCGAGCGTGCCGTCGGCCGCCAGCACGCCCGTGCCGAACGCGCCGACCACCTCCTCCAGCCCCTCGGAACCCGCCGCCACCGCGTCGCGCGCGGCCATGTCCGCGTCGGCGACCGTGATGCCGCGGTCGGCGAACAGGCGCGCGACCGTGCTCTTGCCCGAGGCCACTCCCCCGGTCAATCCGACCACGTAGCGCGCCATGCCGCGTGCCCCGCTCAGCGCAGGCCCGAGAACCGCAGGTAGGCGTCGATGATCGGCTGGCCCCAGAAGAACACGATCCAGCCGGCCGCCGCGAGGTAGGGCCCGAACGGGATCGGGGTGGCGCGGTCGCGCCCGCGCGCCGCCAGCCAGATCGAACCGACCACCGCGCCGACCAGCGAGGACAGCAGGATGGTCGGCACGATGCCCTTCAGCCCCACCCACGCGCCGAGCGCGGCCAGCAGCTTGAAGTCGCCGTGGCCCATGCCTTCCTTGCCGGTGAGCTGCTTGAACAGCCACCACACCGACCAGAGGCTGAGGTAACCGACCATCGCGCCGACCATCGCCTGCTTGGGGGTCAGGTACAGCGCGTCGATGCTGGCGACCAGGCCGAGCCACATCAGCGGCAGGGTCAGCTGGTCGGGCAGCAGCTGGGTGCGCAGGTCGATGCCGGCCAGCGCGACCAGGAAGCAGCTCAGCAGGATCGCGCCGAAGCCGTGCCAGCCGAAGCCGAACCGCCACACGCTGGCCAGCACCAGCAGCATGGTCAGCAGTTCGACCAGCGGGTACTGGATCGAGATCGGCGCGTGGCAATGGCGGCAACGGCCGCGCAGCGCCAGCCAGCTCAGCAGCGGGATGTTCTCGTACCAGCTGAGCGGGTGCTTGCAGTGCGGGCAGTGCGAGCGCTCGACCACGATGCCCGGCGGCGGCGGGTCGTACAGGTCGGGTTCGCCGAGGATCTCGCGGCTGTCGCGCTTCCACTGCCATTCCAGCCGGCGCGGCAGGCGCAGGATGACGACGTTGAGGAAGCTGCCGACGAGCAGGCCGAAGCCGGCCGCGGCGGGGAAGCCGAGGCCGGGATTCTGGTCGAGGAACGCCATCGAGCGCCGTCAGATCGCGGCGGCGAGCTTGAAGATCGGCAGGTACATGCCGATCACCATGCAGCCGACGATGAGGCCGATGAAGATCATGATCAGCGGCTCGAGCAGGCTGGACAGCGCGTCGACCGCGTTGTTGACCTCCGACTCGAAGAACTCGGCGACCTTGAACAGCATCGCGTCGAGCGCGCCGGCCTCCTCGCCGATGGCGGTCATCTGCACCACCATGTGCGGGAACAGGTTGGTCTGCTTCATCGCGACGTTGACCTGGTAGCCGACCGCGACGTCGTCGCGGATGCGCCGCACCGCCTTCTCGTACACCGTGCTGCCGGTGGCGCCGGCGACGGTGTCCAGCGCCTCGACCAGCGGCACGCCGGCCTTGAAGGTCACCGCCAGCGTGCGCGAGAAGCGGGCGATCGCCGAGTTGTGCAGGATCTGGCCGACCACCGGCAGCTTGAGCATCGCCCGGTCGATGGCGTTGGAGAAGCCGGGCGAGCGCTTCTTCAGCATCACGAAGCCGACGCCCGCGCCGACCACCAGGATCAGCATCGCCCACCAGTAGGCGATCATGAAGTCGCTGGCGGCGATGATCATCTTGGTGAACGCCGGCAGGTCCGCGCCGAAGCTCTGGAACACCTGCTGGAACTGCGGCACCACGAAGATCAGCAGGATCGCGCTGACCAGGATCGCCACCGCGATGACCGTGGCCGGGTAGAACAGCGCCTTCTTGATCTTGCCCTTGAGGCTCTCGATGTTCTCCTTGTAGCTGGCGACGGTGTCCAGCACCGTCTCCAGCACGCCGGCCGATTCGCCCGCGCGCACCAGGTTGCGGTAGAGCTCGTCGAACTGCACCGGGTGCTTGGCCAGCGCCTCGGACATCGACGAGCCGCCCTCGATGTCGGTGCGCAGCGCATCCACCATCTGCTTCATGCGCGGGTTCTTCTGCCCGCCGCCGATGATCTCCAGCGACTGCACGATCGGCACGCCGGACTTCATCATCGTCGCCATCTGGCGGCTGAAGATCGCGATCTCCTTGGGCGTGATGCGCTTGCCCTGGCCACCGAACAGCGGCTTGGGCTTGGGCTTCACCACGGTCGGGGTGATGCCCTGGCGGCGCAGTTCGGCGCGCACCAGGCTGGCGGTCTTGGCCGCCTGCTCGCCCTTCATCTTGGCGCCGCGCTTGTCGGTGCCCTCCCACACGAACAGCTGCAGCGGATCGAGCTCGCGCGCAGCGGCCTGCTTGGCGTTGGATCGGGTCACGGCCATGGGATCAGTCCTTGGTGACGCGGTTGATTTCGGCGAGGTCGGTGATGCCGTTCTTCAGCTTGAGCAGGGCGGACTGCCGCAGGTCGCGCACGCCGGCGCGCTGCGCGGCCTCGGTCAGCTGCTGGACGTTGCCGCCGGCGAGGATGATCGACTGGATCTCCTCGGTCATCGGCATGACCTGGTAGATGCCGGTGCGGCCCTTGTAGCCCTCGGTGCAGTCGGGGCAGCCGACCGCCTCGTACAGGGTCAGGCCGGCGGCGATCTCCTCGTGGGTGAAGCCTTCCGCCAGCAGCGCGTGCTCGGGCAGGTGCACCTCGCGCTTGCAGTCGTGCAGGCGGCGGGCCAGGCGCTGGGCGATGACCAGCGTGACCGAGGAGGTGATGTTGAACGGCGCCACGCCCATGTTCATCAGGCGCGCGATGGTCTGCGGCGCGTCGTTGGTGTGCAGGGTGGACAGCACCATGTGGCCGGTCTGCGCGGCCTTGACCGCGATCTCGGCGGTCTCCAGGTCGCGGATCTCGCCGACCATGATCACGTCCGGGTCCTGGCGCAGGAACGAGCGCAGGGCGGCGGCGAAGGTCATGCCGCGCTTGACGTTCATCTGCACCTGGTTGATGCCCGGCACGCGGATTTCGACTGGGTCCTCGACGGTGGAGATGTTGCGGGTGTCGTCGTTGAGGATGTTGAGCGCGGTGTACAGCGACACCGTCTTGCCCGAACCGGTGGGGCCGGTGACCAGCACCATGCCGTAGGGCTTCTTGATCGCGTCGAGGAACAGCTGCTTCTGGTCGTCCTCGTAGCCGAGCTTGTCGATGCCGAGCCGGGCGGCGCCGGCGTCGAGGATGCGCAGCACGATCTTCTCGCCGAACAGGGTCGGCAGGGTGCTGACGCGGAAGTCGATCTGCTTGGTCTTGCTCAGGTTGAGCTTGATGCGGCCGTCCTGCGGCACGCGCTTCTCGGCGATGTCCAGCTGCGCCATCACCTTCAGGCGGGCGGCGATGCGGGCCTGCAGCTTGACCGGCACCTTGGCCACCTGCTTGAGCATGCCGTCGATGCGCAGGCGCACCCGGTACTCGGTCTCGTAGGGCTCGAAGTGGATGTCCGAGGCGCCGCGGCGGATCGCGTCCACCAGCACCTTGTTGACGAACTTCACCACCGGGGTGTCGTCGCCCTTGGCGTCGACGCCGGATTCGCTGCCGCCGATGTCGTCCTCGCCGCCGGAGGTCTCCAGCGAGTCGAGGCCATCGCCGTCGGCCACCGCGTCGGCGAGCGCGTCGGCGGTCTCCAGCCACTGGTCGATGGTGCGCTTGATGCGCTCCTCGTCGACCAGGATCGCCTCCACCGTCAGGTTGACGTGGAACTTGATCTCGTCGAGGGCGCGGGTGTTGGTCGGGTCGGCGATGCCCACGAACAGCCGCCCGCCGCGCTTGAACAGCGGCAGCGCGTTGTGCTTGCGGACCAGCTCCTCGCTGACCAGCTTGATCGCCGACTGCGCCGGGTCCAGCGAGGACACGTCGAAGATCGGCATGCCGAACTCGATCGAGTTGGCCGCGGCCAGGTCGGCCGGGGCGATCAGCTTCTTCTCGAGCAGGTAGCCGGCGAGCGGCCGCTTCTCGCGGGTGGCCGCGTCCATCGCCTCGCGGGCGGCGGCTTCCTCGAGGGCGCCGTCCATGACGAGGCGCCGGGCAATGCCGGTGATGCCGATCAGGTTCGCGGCCATGTGGTGGTTCTCAGGTACTTCCCCAAACTCGACTTTACCCCAATCCCACCGGCGGACAAGCGGGCCCCGGTCGCGTTTTTTTTTTAGTTTCAGCCGCTTGGGCTGCCTTCCTGACGGGTTCGGGATACCCTTGGCCGACGGGGAGGGCGCATGCGCATATCGGTGATCCTGCCGGCCAAGAACGAAGCCGAGGGCCTCAGGCGGACGCTGCCGGCGTTGCGCGCCTGCCTGCCCGGGGCCGAGGTCATCGTGGTCGACGACGGTTCCAGCGACGACACCGCGGCGGTGGCCGCCGGGCACGGGGCCAGCGTGCTGTCGTCCCCGTACTCGATGGGCAACGGCGCGGCGATCAAGCGCGGGGCGCGGGCCGCCGGCGGCGACGTGCTGGTGTTCATGGACGCCGACGGCCAGCACGACCCGACCCTGATCCCGCGCCTGCTCGAGCGCCTGGAGCAGGGCTACGACATGGCGGTGGGCGCCCGCGACGCCGCCGGCCAGGCCAGCGTCGGCCGTGGCGCCGCCAACGCCTTCTACAACCGGCTGGCCAGCTGGATGACCGGCCACCGCGTCGCCGACCTCACCTCCGGCTTCCGCGCCGTCCGCGCCGAGCGCTTCCGCGAATTCCTGCACCTGCTGCCCAACGGGTTCAGCTACCCGACCACCAGCACCATGGCCTTCTTCCGCAGCGCCTACGCGGTGGCCTACGTGCCGGTGCCGGTGGCCGCGCGGATCGGCCGCAGCCACATCCGCCCGCTGCGCGACGGCCTGCGCTTCCTGCTGATCATCTTCCGCATCGCGACGCTGTACTCGCCGCTGAAGCTGTTCGCGCCGGTGAGCCTGGGCTTCCTCGGCCTCGGCCTCGCGTACTACGGCTGGACGTTCGCGACCGAGCACCGGTTCACGAACATGAGCGCGCTGCTGCTGAGCGCGGCCGTCATCGTGTTCCTGATCGGCCTGGTCTCCGAACAGATCACCAGCCTCACCTACCGCAAAGAATGAGCAGGGCGCAGCCCGGCCCGCGCGTGCTGCTGGTGACCCGCAACTTCCCGCCGCTGGTCGGCGGGATGGAGCGGCTCAACCAGCGCATCCTCGCCGCGCTGGCGGAGCAGGGCGCGGTCGCGCTGGCCGGACCGGCGGGCTGCGCCGCGCATGCGCCACGGGGCGCGTGCGTGCGCGAGCTGCCGCCGCGCCCGCTGTGGCGGTTCCTCGCAGCGAGCACGTGGGCCGCGTGGCGGCTGGCGCGCCGGCTGCGGCCGCGGCTGGTAGTGGCCGGCAGCGGCCTCGCCGCCGTGCAGGCCTGGCTGGCCGCGCGCGCCAGCGGGGCGCGCCTTGCGGTCTACGTGCACGGCCTCGACCTGGTCGCGCCGCACTGGCTGTACCAGGCGCTGTGGCTGCGGGCGATCCGCGCGGCCGACGTGGTGGTCGCCAACAGCCGGCACACCGCCGCGCGGGCGCCGGCCCGGGGCGTCGCGCCGGCGCGGCTGCGCGTGGTCAACCCGGGCGTCGCGCTGCCATCGCCGCAGCCGGTCGACGGCGACGCGGTGCGCGCCGCCCACGGCCTCGGCCCCGGGCCGCTGCTGCTGTCGGTCGGCCGGCTCACCGAGCGCAAGGGCCTGGAACCGTTCGTGCGCGAGGTGCTGCCGGCGCTGGTCGCGCGCCATCCCGCGCTCGCCCTGGTGGTGGTCGGCGGCGACGCGGTGGATGCGCTGCGCGGGCGGGCCGGCTCGGAGCTGGCACGGATCGTCGCCGCCGCGCGCGAGGTGGGCTTGGACGCCCACGTGCACCTGCCCGGCGGCCTCGACGACGCCAGCCTGCAGGCCCTCTACGCCACCGCCGACCTGCACGTCTTCCCGGTGCGCGACCTCCCCGGCGACGTCGAGGGCTTCGGCATGGTGGCGCTGGAGGCCGCCGCGCACGGCGTGGCCACCGTCGGCTACGCGGTCGGCGGCGTGCCCGATGCGGTCGATCCGGGCCGCAGCGGCGAGCTGGTCGCGCCGGGCGACGCCGCCGCGCTGGCCGCGGCGATCGAACGCTGGCTGGGCAAGCCGCGCGACGCGGTGGCGGCCGACTGCCGCGCGTTCGCACGCCGCAACGACTGGGCGCACTTCGGCACCCGCCTGCGCGAGGCGCTGGGATGACCGTGGAGCGGCAGCCGCACGCCGTGCTCGACCTGCCCTCGCGCCGCTGGAAGGGCGAGAAGATCCTGCGCCTGCTCGCGCTGGCACCGCGCGCCACGCCGTGGCGGGTGCTGGAGGTCGGCACCGGCACCGGCGGCATCGCCCACTACCTCGCCACCCACGCAACGATCCGCTGCGAGGTCACCTCGGTCGACGTGGTCGACGTGCGGCGCGTCCACGACGGCTACCGCTTCCTCCGCGTCGACGGCACCACGCTGCCGTTCGCCGACGCCGCCTTCGACGTGGTCATCAGCAACCACGTCATCGAGCACGTCGGCGACCGCGAGGCGCAGCGCGCGCACCTGCGCGAGTGCCGGCGCGTGCTGGCGGCGGAAGGCCGCGGCTACCTCGCGGTGCCCAACCGCTGGATGCTGGTCGAGCCGCACTACCGCCTGGCCTTCCTCAGCTGGCTGCCGCACGGCTGGCGCAGCCCGTACCTGCGGCTGGCGCGCAAGGGCCGGTTCTACGATTGCGAGCCGCTGACGGTGGGCGAGCTGGAGGCGATGTTCGCCGGCGCCGGCCTGGCGGCGTCCAACCTCTGCCTGCAGGCGCTGCGCGCGACCTTCGCGATCGAAGGCGCGCGCTCGCCGGCGCAGCGCTGCGCCGCGCGCCTGCCCGACGCGGTCTGGCGCCGGCTGCTGCGGGTGTTCCCGACCCTGGTCTACGGCTTCGGCCGCGCGCCCGCGGATGCCGCGCGCGCGCTGCCGGCGAGGTAGCCCAGCCCGCTCACCAGCCTTCCTGTTTGCCCCAATCCCGTCGGGGAACAAGGCCCGCTTGCTTTTTTGAGTTCCAGCCGCTCAGGCTGCCTTCCTGACGGGTTCGGGATACCCTTGGCAGACGGGGAGGGCGCATGCGCATATCGGTGATCCGGCCGGCCAAGAACGAAGCCGAATGCCTCAGGCGGACGCTGTCGGCGTTGCGTGCCTGCCTGGTCTCATGGCCAGAATTTGATCACCATCTGCAATCTGCTTGCGGCGAACCGCCTGTGGGCAAGGCTGGCAATTAAAGCCATGCGCGTTTGGTTGCCGACAGTCCGGGCAGGAAGTGGGACGGATGTCTTCACCGAACGTCTGGCTGCAGCCTTGCGTCATTTTGGCGTTGACGTATCCATCACTTGGTTTCCATGGCAGGCAGAGTTGCTGCCAGAGGCGATGACCCATATTCGCCCGCCCGCCGGGACCGACGTGATCCATGCCAATGCAATCAATGCGCATGCATTCCTGTCGCATGGAATACCTGTCGTGGCAACCGTGCATCATCTCGTGCACGATCCAGCCTTTGCATCCAGTCGATCCGTTCTG
>JBQCFN010000231.1:0-10852 GCA_051959035.1 Lysobacteraceae bacterium
CTCGGCGCGCTGCAGGACGGGCTGCTGCAGCAGTACCACGTGCGCGTCGAGGACGCCGGCGACGGCGGGCGCGTGCTGTTCGACGGCGGTGCCCGCGCCGCCGGCGACGACCGGTACGGCGGCGTGCTCGAGTACGGCGGCCGCCGCTGGCGGGTCTTGCTGCGGCCGGCGCCGGCGCCCCCGGCGCCGCTGCTGTGGACCTTCGGCATCGGCGGCGCGGTGGCCAGCGTGCTGTTCGCCCTGCTGCTGTGGTCCATCGCCAGCACCCGCCGGCGCGCGCTCGGCCTCGGCTGGCAGATGAGCGCGCGCTTCCGCGAGAGCGAGGAACGCTTCCGCACCCTCAACGAACTGCTGCCGGCGCTGGTGCTGATGGCGCGCGCCGACGACGGCGTGATCATCTACGCGAACGAAGCCGCATGCGCGCGCCTCGGCGGGGAAGTCACCCACCGCACCGAGCTCGCCGCGCTGTTCGAGGACGAGACGCTGCACGCGCGGCTGGAGGCGCACGACAGCGACACGGCGTGGAGCAACGTCGAAGCGGTGCTGGTGTCGCTCAACGGCGACCGCTTCTGGGCGGCGACCTCCATCACCAAGGTGCGGATGGGCGAACGCGACAACCTGCTGATGGTGGCGACCGACATCTCCGAGCAGCGCCAGCTCACCGAACTGCTCAGCTACCAGGCCAGCCACGACACGCTCACAGAGCTGTACAACCGGCGCGAGTTCGAGCGCCAGGTCCAGCGCGCGCTGTACGGGCTCGGCAAGGACGGGCCGCCGGCGGCGCTGCTGTACCTGGACCTCGACCAGTTCAAGCTGATCAACGACACCTCCGGCCACCTCGCCGGGGACCAGCTGCTCAGCCAGCTGGCGCTGGCGATGGCCGAGCAGCTGCGCGGCGGCGACATCCTCGCGCGGCTGGGCGGCGACGAATTCGGCATCCTCGCCCACGACACCCGCATGGAAGGCGCGCAGGCGCTGGCCGAGCGGCTGCGCACGCGCATCGAGGGCTTCGTGTACGTGTGGGAGAAGCAGTCGTACACGATCAGCGTGAGCATCGGGGTGGTGCTGCTCGACCATCCGGGCATCACGCTCGGCGAGGCGCTGTCGCAGGCCGACGCCGCCTGCTACATCGCCAAGGACCTCGGCCGCAACCGCGTGCACTTCTACTCCGAGCAGGACGACGAGACCCTGCGCCGCCGCGGCGAGATGGAGTGGGCCAACCGCCTGCGCTGGATCGTCGACGAGGGCCGCCTGCTGCTGCACTACCAGGAAGTCGTGCCGCTGCAGGGCCAGGGCGACGGCGAGCCCTACGTCGAGCTGCTGCTGCGGCTGCACGACGAGGACGGCCAGCTGGTGTTCCCCGGCGCCTTCCTGCCTGCGGCCGAGCGCTACGGCATGATGCCGCTGCTCGACCGCTGGGTGATTGCGACCTCGCTGTCGCATTTCGACCGTCTCCACGCCAGCGGCCGCGCGCCGGGCTGCTGCGCGATCAACCTCTCGGCGTCCACGCTCGAGGACGAGGGCCTGGCCGACTACGTGCTCGACCTGGTCGCGCGCCACCGGGTCGAGCCGCGCCGGCTCTGCTTCGAGATCACCGAGACCGAGGCGATGCGCAACGTGGCGCGGGCGATGCGCTTCATCGACCGCGTGCGCGCGATCGGCTGCAAGGTCGCGCTGGACGACTTCGGCGCCGGCATGTCCTCGTTCGGATACCTCAAGAACCTGCCGGTCGACACCATCAAGATCGACGGCAGTTTCGTGCGCGACATCGAGGGCGATGCGATGAGCCGCTCGATCGTCGAGGCGATCTGCAAGATCGGGCACCAGCGCGGGCTGGACGTGGTCGCCGAATGGGTGGCCGACGACGGCGTGGTGCCGCTGCTGCGCGGGCTCGGCGTCGACTACGGCCAGGGATTCGCCCTGCACCGGCCGGAGCCGGCGTTGTTCCAGCGCGAAGGCTGAAGCGGCCGCCGCGCGGCCGGCGCGGCGTCAGACGTACTGGCCGCCCGGCGCGTCGATCCAGTGGCGCAGCTGTTCGGCCTGTTCCGGCGGCACCGCGATGAAGCGGAAGCCCGTCCACGCCTGCCCGGGGGCGCTCGCCCGGTCCAGCCACAGCAGGTGCGCGCCGACCTCGAAGGCCTGCTCGCGGCCGCCGCGGTCGCGCAGGCGGAAGCGGAACTGGTACAGCGCGTCCTCCACCAGCGGCGCGCTGGCGATCAGCATCATGCCGGTCTCGGAGACGTTGCCGATGCGGCCGACCACGCTGTCGGTCATCGCGTCGGTGACCAGCACCGTGTCGGAGACCTTGCGCCGGCGTGCGCGGCGGAATTCGTCGATCACGCGTTCGCCTCCGGTTCGGCCGGCCGTTCGCCGCGGCCGGCGAAGCTGCGCAGCGCGGCCAGGGTGGCCTGCCAGGCGCGGTCGACCAGGCGGCCGCGCTCGGCGGTGACGATGCGCGCCTGGCCGCGGGCGAGCATGCGCGCGACCGCGTCCAGCGACTGCTCGCCGACGCGCTGGCCGCGCTGGTTGACGAACAGCGCGTTGTCGGTGACCGGGCTGTACCACGACAGCCGCCGACGCACCATGTCGCCCTGCTGGTTGGTGACGAACTCGATCCAGGTGCCGTAGGGCAGCACGCGCAGCTGTTCGTAGCGCGCCTGTTCGTCCGGCGTGCGCGGCGGCAACTCGAGCTTGTGTTTTTCGGCGTCCTCGCCGAGGCGGGTCCGCGCCTTCAACCGCATGGTCAGCTCGGTGCGCGACGCGGCATCGTCCTCGTCGTCGTCCAGCGCGCTGGTCAGCCGCCGGGCGATGGCCGAGGCTTCCTCGTGGTGGTAGCCGACCTGGCTGAGCGCCGCCTCGATGCGCGGCGCGAGGGCCGGGTCGGCCTGGACCCCGGCGTGGCTGCAGATCGCGACGATGTCGCGGGTCATCTCCAGCTGCTGGCGCCACTCCTGCGATTCGGCGCCCTGGCGCAGCAGGGTCAAAGTCAGCACGTCGGCCCACGCCTGCTGCAGCAGCGCGCGCACGAACTTCGACAGGCGCTGCTCGCCGACCAGCCCGGCGATGGTCTCGGCCGCCTGCTGCTTGGCGATCTCCAGCTTTTCCTTGCCGCGGGCCGCCTCGACGTGGCGGCGCTCGGTCATCTCGGCCTTGCGCGCCAGCGCCTGCAGCTGCGCCTGCAGTTCGTGGTTGCTGGCCTCGAACACGGCGGGGTCGTCGTCGTAGTGCTCCACCACCTGGCGCACCGCGCGCTGCAGCGGCTCCAGCAGCTGCGGCGCGAGGTCGTCCTGGTCGAGCCAGCGCGCGCCCGACTCGGCGACCGCGTTGAGCAGCTCGCGCGCCGGGTGCTGCGGGCGCACGAAGAAGGCGCGGTCCTGCAGGGCGACGCGCAGCAGCGGCACCTGCAGCTCGCGCAGCAGGCTGGTCGCCGACGATTCGGGTTTCACCTCGCGCTCGATCTGCCCGTACAGCATCCCGAGCAGCTCGAAGGTGTCGCTGTCCTCGCGGGTCAGGCTGGCGCCGTGGCCGCGCTGCTGGCGGAACTGGGCGAGCAGCGCCTGCTTGATCTCCAGCAGGTTGCGCGACGCCGCCGGGTCGCCTTCGCGGCGCAACCGGCCCAGCGCGCCGACGAGCTCGCTGGTGGCCAGCTGTTCGCGCGGGTTGGCCTGCGCTTCCGGGCGCAGCTTGCCGATCAGGTCGCGCCGGCCGGACAACAGCTGGCGCAGCAGGTCGAACGCCGCGGCTTCGTCGAGCCCCGGATGGTCGCCGCCGGACTCGCCCATCCAGCCGGTATGCGGGCGCTGCGGGTCGTGGCCTTCGCGCGAGGGCTCGCGGCGGCGCACGCTGCTCTTCTTGCCGGGGGCCGCCGCCTCCGCGGCCGCCGCGGCGTTGGGCGCCGGGCGGATGCGCAGGGGCACGTAGGTCAGGCTGGGCAGGATGCCGTCGGCGGCCAGCGAGAGATTGAACATCTCCGCCATCGGCGCGTACTGCGACATCACCTTGCGGTCGAAGATCCGGTACAGCAGCAGCCGCGCCTCCAGCGACAGCTGCAGCGCCTGCGCGGCCTCGCGCATGATCGAGCACAGCGCCTTCGGCCCCAGCGGCAGGCGGTCGGCATCGAACGCGGGCGCGCCCGCGAGCACGCCGAAGCGCTGGCCGAGCAGGTGCAGGGTCAGGCTGGCGCGCGATTCCTGCCGCACCGCGATCTCGCGCAGCAGGGTGTCCTCTTCGAGCTCGCGGTCGTCGAGCAGGCTCAGGTGCTGCGCCTGCAGCGGCGCGGCGGGGCCGTTGCCGCCGGCGGACGGTGGCGCGGCATGGCGGCCGAGGCGGGCGAGGCTGGATTCCAGGCCGGCCATGACGCGCGGCGCCAGGTCCGCGCGGGTGAGCCGCAGCGTGCGCAGGGTCTGCAGGTGCACCGATTCGGTGCCCGGATTGCGCGCATGGTCGGCCAGCCGGAACAGCTGCTGCTCGAACTCGGCGAGCATGTCGGTGAGGTGCCGCTCGAGCTCGTCCGATGCGGCGGCGAGCAGGCGTTCGAGCACGCGCCGCACCCGCCGGGGCAACATGGCCGTGGCCAGGGATTGCGGCGTCGTGGGGTCGAGGGCGGTGGGCGGCAAGGACATCCGTGCGCTCGGGGTGACCCAATTCACTAATTAACATGCCGGAGCCGTGCTAGGCCAGCGCGCCGGCGCGGCTCCGGGGGTGCCGCCGACGCGGGGTGTTGCAGTGCGCCTCAATCGGTCAAAAACAGCCCGATCGCGTCATTGGCGAAGCGCAGTCCAAGCTCGGTGGGCACGATCCGTTCGCCCTCGCCGGCCAGCCAGCCACGCGCCTGCGCCGCGTGCAACTGGGGCGCGATCGTGGCACGCGGAAGCCCGGTGCGCGCCTCGAACGCGGTCAGCGCAAAGCCGGCATTCAGGCGCAGCGCGTTGAGCATGTAGTCGAACGGGCGCCGCGCCGGCGCGAGGTGCTCGTCGCCGCCGATCGCGGCCGCGCTGCCGGCGTGCGCGAGGTAGCTGGCCGGATGCTTCTGCTTCCAGCGGCGCAGGATGGTCGGGCCGGGGTGGCCGGGCATGCCGGCCGGCAGGGTGAGCTTGCCGTGCGCGCCCGCGCCGATGCCGAGGTAGTCGCCGAATTCCCAGTAGTTGAGGTTGTGCCGGCATTGCCGTCCCGCGCGCGCGTAGGCGGAGATTTCGTATTGCGCGTAGCCGGCGCCGGCGAGCAGCGCCTGGCAGCGCTCCTGCATGTCCCAGGCGGCGTCCTCGTCGGGCAACTGCTCCGGCGGCCGCGCGGCGAACAGCGTGTTGGGCTCGAGGGTGAGCTGGTAGTGCGAGACGTGCGTGGGTTGCAGCGCGATCGCGCGGGCGACGTCATCCTCCGCCATCGCCAGGGTCTGCCCGGGCAACGCGTACATCAGGTCGAGGTTGAAGTTGTCGAAGCCCGCGTCCTGCGCCAGCTTCACCGCGGCTTCGGCCTCGCGGCTGTCGTGGATGCGGCCGAGCCGCCGCAGGCAGCCGTCGTCGAAGCTCTGGATGCCGAAGCTCAGGCGGTTGACGCCGGCCGCGCGGTAGCCTTCGAAGCGGCCATGCTCGGCGGTGCCGGGATTGGTCTCCAGCGTGATCTCGACGTCCGGGGCGAAGCGCAGCCGCGCCGATGCCTGCTGCAGGAAGGCGTCGATCGCCTCCGGCGGGAACAGCGAGGGCGTGCCGCCGCCGAAGAACACCGAATGCACGGTGCGGCCCCAGGCCAGCGGCAGGTCGTGGTCGAGGTCGGCGACGAGCGCGTCCACGTACGCGGCGAAGGGCAGTTCGCCGCGGCGCTCGTGCGAGTTGAAGTCGCAGTACGGGCACTTGCGCACGCACCAGGGCAGGTGCACGTAGAGCGAGAGGGGGGGCAGCGTCAGGGCCATGGCCCATTGTCGCGCGGACCGCCAGGCCGGGACCGGGCGCGGTTGCGTCTTTTGGAGACGGCGCAGGCCTTCGTCGCCGGGTTCCGGGTCGGTCGGCAGCGAACCATGAGCGCGGCCCGGCCGCATCGGTCCGGTCCGCCCACGGCCCCGCCCGGTTGGCCGATCCGGCCAGGCCGCTCCGGCCGGCGCGGTTCGGGCAAGGGCCGCCGCCCGGCCGCCGCCGGCACGCGACATGACAAGCTGTCGCGGCCGGGTCAGCGCTCGCGCGCCAGCCGATCCCGTAACGCCGCCAGCGCCTGGCCGCGATGGCTGATGCGGTTCTTCAGCGCCGGGTCGAGCTCGGCCGCGCTTGCACCATGCGCCGGGTCGAAGAACACCGGGTCGTAGCCGAAGCCGTCGGCGCCGCGCGGCGCGCGCAGGATGCGGCCGTGCCAGCTGCCCTCGGCGACCAGCGGCTGCGGGTCGTCCGCATGGCGCAGCAGCACGACCACCGCGTGGAAATGCGCGCCGCGCCGCCCGTCCGGCACGTCGCGCAGCGCGTCGAGGAGCCTGGCGATGTTCGCGCGCGCGTCGCCGTGCACGCCGGCGTAGCGCGCCGAATGCAGGCCCGGCGCGCCGCCGAGCGCGTCGACGCACAGCCCCGAATCGTCGGCCAGCGCCGGCAGGCCGGTGGCGCGCGCGGCGTGGCGGGCCTTGAGCAGGGCGTTCTCGATGAAGGTCAGGCCGGTTTCCTCGACGTCGCCGACCCCGTATTCCGACTGCGCGCGCAGCGTGAAACCGTCGCCTGCGAGCAGGGCGCGCAGCTCGCGCAGCTTGCCGGCGTTGCCGCTGGCGAGGACCAGTTCCACGCTCAGGCGGGCGGTTGTGCCAGCGCCGCCTGCTGGAGCGCGAACAGCTCGCGGCAGCCGGCCTCGGCGAGCGCCAGCAGCGCGTCCAGTTCGTCGCGGCGGAAGGCATGGCCCTCGGCGGTGCCCTGCAGCTCGATGAAGCCGCCGCCGTCGTTCATCACCACGTTCATGTCGGTGTCGCAGGCGCTGTCCTCGGCGTAGTCGAGGTCGAGCACCGGCATGCCGCGCCAGATCCCCACCGAGACCGCGGCCACCGCGCCGACGATGGGGTCGCGCCCCGCTTTCGGCACGATCTCGCGGCGCGCCACCAGCCAGCGCACGGCATCGACCAGCGCGACGTAGGCACCGGTGATCGCGGCGGTGCGGGTGCCGCCGTCGGCCTGCAGCACGTCGCAGTCGAGGGTGATGGTGCGCTCGCCGAGCGCGCCGCGGTCGACGCAGGCGCGCAGCGCGCGGCCGATCAGGCGCTGGATCTCCAGCGTGCGCCCGCCCTGCTTGCCGCGCGCGGCCTCGCGGTCGGAACGGCTGTGGGTGGCGCGCGGCAGCATGCCGTATTCGGCGGTGACCCAGCCTTCGCCCTTGCCGCGCAGGAACGCGGGCACCTTGTTCTCGACGCTGGCGGTGCACAGCACGCGGGTGTCGCCGAAGCACACCAGCACCGAGCCCTCGGCATGGCGGGTGTAGCCGCGGGTGAGGGTGACCGGACGCAACTGCGTCGGCAGGCGGCCGCTGGGGCGGGGCGGGGTGGTGGTCATGGCGGGCGCGCTGGACGGCGGGGCAGTGTAGCGTGGGGGCCGGGCGCCGCACGGCGCGCGATGACGGCCGGATCGCCGGGCCGGCGGAGCGGCAACGGGCGGGTGGCATACTGCCGCTCCGTTTTTCAGGAACCACCGATGATCCGCAGCATGACCGCCTTCGCCTCAGGCGAACGCGCCACCGTGTGGGGCGTGCTGGGTTGCGAGCTGCGGGCGGTCAACCATCGCTTCCTCGAGATCGGCGTGCGCCTTCCGGAAGAGCTGCGCGCGCTGGAGCCGGTGCTGCGGGAACGGATCGGCGCGCGCGTCTCGCGCGGCAAGCTCGACCTGGCGCTGCGCCTGCGCGCGCCGCAGGGCGGCGACGCGCTGCAGCTGGACACCGCCCGCGTCGAGGCGCTGGCCGCGCTGGCCACCGCGCTGCAGGCGCGTTTCCCGTCGATGCAGGTCGCATTCACCGACCTGCTGGGCTATCCCGGGGTGCTGCAGGGCAGCGGTGTCGACGCGGCGGCCCTGCAGGCCGAGGTGCTCGTGCTGCTCGACGAGGTGCTCGCCGCCTTCGTCGCCGCGCGCGAGCGCGAGGGCGCCCAGCTCGCGGCCGGAATCCGCGAGCGCGTGGACGCGATCGCCCGCATCGCCGCCGACGTGCGCACGCTCGTGCCGGCCATCCGCGCCGGCCAGCGGCAGAAGCTCGAGGCGCGCCTCGCCGAGCTCGCCACGCCGGCCGACCCGGCGCGGGTGGAGCAGGAGCTGGTGCTGTGGCTGCAGAAGCTCGACGTGGACGAGGAGCTGGACCGCCTCGACAGCCACGTCGCCGAGCTGCGCCGCGTGCTCGGCCAGAAGGAGCCGGTGGGTCGGCGGCTGGATTTCCTGCTGCAGGAATTCAACCGCGAGGCCAACACGCTCGGCTCCAAGTCGGTCGACGCACGCACCTCGCAGGCGGCGATCGAGCTGAAGGTGCTGATCGACCAGGTGCGCGAGCAGATCCAGAACATCGAGTGAGCCCATGAGTGCGGACGCTGCCACCCGCGGAATCCTGTTCATCGTCGCCGCGCCGTCGGGCGCGGGGAAGTCGAGCCTGGTCAACGCCTGCCTGGCGCGCGACCCCAACATCCGCCTGTCGGTCTCGTTCACCTCGCGCGCCCCGCGCCCGGGCGAGCGGCACGCCGAGCACTACCATTTCGTCAGCGCGCAGGACTTCGAGGCGATGGTCGCCGCCGGCGACTTCTTCGAGCACGCGCGCGTGCACGGCGACTGGAAGGGCACCGCGCGGCAGTCGGTCGAGCCGCAACTGGCGGCCGGGCAGGACGTGCTGCTGGAGATCGACTGGCAGGGCGCCGCGCAGGTGCGCGCCAAGGTGCCGGATGCGGTGGGCGTGTTCATCCTGCCGCCGTCGCGCGCCGCGCTGGAGCAGCGCATGCGCCACCGCGGCCAGGACAGCGAAGAGGTCATCGCCCGCCGGCTGGCGGCCGCGCGCGAGGAGATGTCGCATTACGCCGACTTCGACTACGTGGTGGTCAACGAAGTCTTCGACCATGCGGTCGACGAGCTGTGCGCGATCTTCACCGCCAGCCGCCTGCGCCGCGAGGTGCAGGCGCGCCGCCACGCCGGCCTGATCACGACCCTGCTGGAAGCCGACTGACGCGCGCCCGCCGCGCGGCCGCTTGTACTCCGGTGCCTTACCGCAGCGCCCGCGCAGCCAGCAGCCGCCGCTGCGCCTGGCTGTTCGCGATGCGCGCGTAGGCCGCCACCATGTCCGGCGTGGCCAGCTCCAGCATCACCCGGTTCTCGACCCAGAACTCGTACAGCTCGAACAGCGGATTGCCCGGCGGCCCGCGCCAGAAGTGGCGGGTGCGCCAGCCTTCGCGCGCGCCGATGGCCTCGATCGCCTCGCGCGTGGCGGCCACCGACAGCAGGACGTGGAATGCCACCGCCGCGGGCGCGTCGCCGATGGCGACCTGGCCCTGCTCGTCGTCGCGCGTGCCGGGCACGAGGGTGGTGCCGGCGGGATAGACCTCGATCCCGGTGCCGTGCGCGTCGTCGGCGTAGGCGACCCAGGCGCCCGGGATCGGGCCGACGAAGGGCCCGACGTGGCCACCGAGCAGTTCGCCCAGCACCCGGGCCACGTGCGGGGGGTCGGCGGCGGGAATGGAAACATGGTGGATCACGGGAGCGCTCCGAGTGGTCAGTTTCCCTGTCCATTATGGTCAGGTATACTGACTGCATGTCAACTGCCGACCCGGACGACGACCGCCGTCCCACCCTGGGGGCGATGTTCCGCCTGGTCCATTTCGCGATGGCCCGCGAGTACGCGCGCTGGCTGGAGACCACCGGCTACCACGACATCCGCCCCGCGCACGCCGCGGTGCTGCAGCCGCTGTGGGCGGCGCCCGAGGGCGAGCGCCTGACCACCCTGGCCGCGACCGCCAACATCACCAAGCAGTCGGCCGGCGCCCTGGTCGATGCGCTGGTGGCGGCGGGCTATGTCGAGCGGATGCCGGACCCGGACGACGCCCGCGCGACGCGGATCCGGCTGACCGCCCGCGGCCGCCGCTACGCGCGCGACGTGCGCGCGTTCGGGCGCGAGCTGGAAGCCCGGCTCGGGCGCCGGCTCGGCGCGGCCCGGTTGCGCCAGCTGCGCGGCAGCCTCGACCTGCTGTGGGAGGCGCTGCAGGACGACGCCTGGGCCGACGCCACGCGCTAACCGACTGATTCATAACGGACGGCTTGCCTGTCGGGGAACCCGCCCCTACAATGCGCACCCCCTTCCGTTCCAGTCAGGACAGGCCGCCCGGCCCGTCCGGGAGTCCGCATGGCCCGCATCACCGTCGAAGACTGCCTGCAGGTGGTCGACAACCGCTTCGAGCTCGTCATGATGGCCGCCAAGCGCGCGCGCCAGCTGGCCAACGGCGTCGAGCCGCAGATCGACAACAGCGAATCCAACGACAAGCCGACCGTGCTGGCCCTGCGCGAGATCGCCGCGCGCCGCATCGACGCCGACTACGTCGACGCGGTCGAGAAGGCCGAGCGCGAGCGCAAGGAGCGCGAGGCGCTGGAATGGGCCGCGGCCGAGGTGGTCGCCGACGACGACATGTCGAAGGGCGACGACTGAGTCCCTGGCGTTCACTTTTTGAAAAAGCCCCGCTCCGGCGGGGCTTTTTGTTCAAGGACCCAGCCGGAACGCCGCGAGGGCGGGCCGGGCGGCATCACCCCGATCCGCTCCCCGATACTCGCCCGGTGGGTCCGACGCCGCCCGGCCCGCTTCGGGGTCCACAGGCAGCCGGACGAAGCAGGCGCTGGCGGCGCTGGGAGCATCGAACGCAGTCCTTCGACAACCAGGCGAG
>JBQCFN010000232.1:0-3188 GCA_051959035.1 Lysobacteraceae bacterium
CCTGTTCGTCGGCAACGGCGGCCCCAACCTCGTGTCCAGCTTCCACGTGATCGGCGAGATCTTCGACAAGGTCTGGTTCGAGGGCGGCACCCGCTTCCAGGAGAACGTGCAGACCACGCTGATTCCCTCCGGCGGCGCGGCGATCATGGATTTCCACCTCGAGGTGCCGGGCAGCTACGTGCTGGTCGACCACTCGATCTTCCGCGCCTTCAACAAGGGCGCGATCGCGATCCTCAAGGCCGACGGCCCCGAGCGCAAGGACATCTATTCGGGCAAGGAAGTGGACGCGATGTACACCGGTGCGCGCGCCTCGCCCAACCTCGCCGCCGTCGCCACCGCGGCGCAGGCGCACGCCAGCGGCACGCTCACCAAGGAAGAACAGGTCAAGGCCGGCGAGGCGCTGTTCGCGGGCACCTGCTCGACCTGCCACCAGCCCAACGGAGAGGGCGTGCAGGGCGCGTTCCCGCCCTTGGCGCACTCGAGCATCCTCAAGGAAAACCCCAAGCGCATCATCGACATCATGCTGCACGGCCTGAGCGGCCCGGTGACGGTGAACGGGCAATCGTTCAACTCGGTGATGCCGGCGCAGACCCAGCTGACCGACGACGAGGTCGCCAACATCGCGACCTACGTGCTCAACAGCTGGGGCAATCCGGGTGGCCAGGTGACCAAGGACGAAGTCGCCGCGAAGCGCCAGGCCGGCGGCACCGACGCCGCGGCCGAATAGGACGCCACCGCGGCGGCGCTCCCTGCGCCGCCGCGCCCCGGGCAGACCGGGTGGCCGGGCAAGCGCCGCGCAGGGCGGTCGCGCGCGCGAAACCACGCGCGCGACCCCGGCCTGCGCGGGCGGGAGCCCCTCGCCTCAGTGCGCCCACTCCAGCTGCACCCACGCCTTGAGGGTGTCGCGGGCGAAGGTGTCGGCCTGGTAGTCCGCCAGCTTCACCAGCCCGCGCACGCCTTTCGCCACCGGGAACCCGAACGAGCCGTCCCATTCGCTCCCGTAGTGGGCGTCGCCGGCATCGGCGCGGTAGTCGTGCCAGGCCACCTGCCAGTCGTACTGCCTGGCGGTGCCGAGCTTGCCGCCCGCGCCGAGGTAGCGATCCTCCAGCCCCGCGGCCGGGGTGGCGTTGAACTTGTCGGCCCAGCCGTTGAACGCATGCAGCGTGGCCAGCGGCGTCTGCAGCGCGTGCGTGCCGTTGCCGCCCAGGTGCTCCCAGCCGGCGCGGAGCGTGGTGCCGTGCACGCTATAGGCCGGTTCGACCAGCCAGTACCGGTGCGAGAAGTCGAGCGGGTTGTCGGCGTAGTCGCGCTGCTGCGCCAGCTCCAGCGCGAGGCCGAAGCCGCTGCCGTCGCGCACCAGGTCGGTGAGCGCGCGCACGCCGAAGGTCTCGGTGGAGGCGCTCGCCACGTCCTGGTCCTGGTGCAGCCAGGCGTAGCCGGAGACCTGCTCGACGCCATGCTTCCAGGCCAGTTCGGCGAGGTGGCTGTCGAGGTTGCGCTGGCGCGCCTTCGGGTCGATCGCGTTGTCGCCGGCGACCCGGTGCACGCGGCCGAGCCAGGCGTAGCGCGCGCTCCAGTCGCGGGCGATCGCCCAGTCCGCCGACAGCGCGTCGAAGGTCTGCTCGTTCTGGCGCCAGCCGCTGTTGCCGATCCAGCGCTGGTTGTCGAACAGCAGCCGCTGGCGGCCGGCGGTCATCCCGAACGCGCCGCGCTTCCAGCCGACCCAGGCCTGGTTGAGCTCGGCGCCTTCGGGGTCGGTGACCGCCGGGCGGCTGGTCCGGCCGTTGGCGCCGCTGTTGTAGTCGTCGCCGGCGGCGGCGATGCCCTCGCCTTCCACCAGCGCGCTGAAGCCGTGGTCGAAGCGGAAGCGCAATCCGGCGCGCAGGCGCAACGTGGCGGCATTGGCGTCGTCGGCGAAGGACTTGTCGTCGACGAGCTCGTCGCGCAGGCGCAGGTTCCACTCGAAGGACACCGGCGAGTCGGCCGGCGCGGAGGCCGGCGCGGGGGGCTCCGCCGCGTGGGCGGCGGGCGACAGGATCCCGGTGATCGCCAGGGAGAGCAGCAGGACGCGAGGGCGCATGGGCGCGGTTCCGGTTTGGACTGCGCGCAAGGCTCCGCACGCGGGCCCGCCCGAACCTTGACGCAAATCAAGCGCCCGTTTGAACGGCGACGGACTTGACGCCCGATTGACCTGAATCAACGCGACCCCATGCCGGCCACCCCAGTCTGCGCGGCAACCGGCCAAGGGCCGAATGCAGAAAGGGAACACCATGAAACGGATGCTCACCATGCTGGCGCTCACCGCGGCGGTCGCCAGCGCGCTCTCCGGATGCGGGGACGCCACCGGTGCCGACAACGGCGCATCGCCGGCGCTGCTGGCGATGGCCGACACCGGCGGCTCGCTCAAGGGCGACTTCGGGCCCCCGCAGGGCGCGCCGGTCAAGGCCGTGCTGACCCAGCCGCCGCTGGTGCCGCCGGCGACCAACCGCACCGCCCCCGCGAAAGTCATCGTGGAGCTCGAGGTGGTGGAGAAGGAGATGCCGATCTCCGAGGGCGTGACCTACACCTTCTGGACCTTCGGCGGCACCGTGCCGGGCAGCTTCATCCGCGTGCGCCAGGGCGACACCGTCGAGTTCCACCTCAAGAACGCGCCCGGCAACAAGATGCCGCACAACATTGACCTGCACGGCGTCACCGGCCCGGGCGGCGGCGCGGCGTCGAGCTTCACCGCGCCCGGACACGGCTCGCAGTTCACCTTCAAGGCGCTCAATGCCGGCCTGTTCGTCTACCACTGCGCGACCGCGCCGGTGGGCATGCACATCGCCAACGGCATGTACGGCCTGATCCTGGTCGAACCGCCGCAGGGCCTGCCCAAGGTCGACCGCGAGTACTACGTGATGCAGGGCGACTTCTACACGACCGGCAAGTACCGCGAGAAGGGCCACCAGCCCTTCGACATGGAGAAGGCGATCGACGAGCACCCGACCTACGTGCTGTTCAACGGCCGCGAAGGTTCGCTCACCGGCGACAACGCGCTGAAGGCGAAGACCGGCGAGACCGTGCGCCTGTTCGTCGGCAACGGCGGCCCCAACCTCGTGTCCAGCTTCCACGTGATCGGCGAGATCTTCGACAAGGTCTGGTTCGAGGGCGGCACCCGCTTCCAGGAGAACGTGCAGACCACGCTGATT
>JBQCFN010000233.1:0-6812 GCA_051959035.1 Lysobacteraceae bacterium
GGCGATGTTCTCGGCCACGCTCATGTGACGGAACAGCGCGTAGTGCTGGAACACGAAGCCGACGTTGCGTTCGCGCAGGCTGAGCCGGGTCGCGTCGACGTCGCCGAACAGCACCTGGCCGGCGTCGGGCTGCAGCAGGCCGCCGATGATGCGCAGCAGGGTGGTCTTGCCGGAGCCGGACGGGCCGAGCAGCGCGACCAGCTCGCCCGCGGCGACGTCGAGGTCGATGCGGTCGAGCGCGGCCACGCCCGGATAGTGCTTGCCCAGCCCGCGCAGGTGCAGGTCCACGCCGGTGGCGCGCGGCGCGTGCGCGGCGGCGCCCGGCGCGGCATGCGCCGTGCCAGCGTGGTCGGTGGGGGGGAAGGCCCCGCGCGGGGGCGTCGGCAGGACCGCGGTGGCGTCTCGTTGCATGGGGGATGTCCGAAGCGGGGAAGGGGGCGTCAATGGCGCGAATGCGGGCGCGCCAGCGCTTCGCCGTGGCGCGCCTCCAGCCAGAACTTCAGCACCAGCGTGACCAGCGCCAGCGCCGCCAGCAGCGAGGCCACGGCGAAGGCCGCGGTGCCGTCGAACTCGTTGTAGAGGATCTCGATGTGCAGCGGCAGCGTGTTGGTGAGGCCGCGGATGTGGCCCGAGACCACCGACACCGCGCCGAATTCGCCCATCGCGCGCGCACCGCACAGCAGCACGCCGTACAGCAGGCCCCACTTGATGTTCGGCAGGGTGACGCGGCGGAACAGCGTCCACGCGCCGGCGCCGAGCGAGCGCGCCGACAGCTCCTCGTCGGCGCCCTGCTGCTGCATTAGCGGGATCAGCTCGCGCGCGACGAACGGGAAGGTGACGAACAGCGTCGCCAGCACGATGGCGGGCCGCGCGAACAGCACCTTCAGGTCGTGCGCGGCCAGCCAGCCGGCGAACCAGCCTTCGTTGCCGAACAGCAGCACCAGGCACAGGCCCGCCACCACCGGCGACACCGCGAACGGCAGGTCGACCAGCGACAGCAGCACGCGCTTGCCGCGGAACTCGAAGCGCGCCACCGCCCACGCGGTGAGCACCCCGAAAACCGCGTTCAGCGGGATCACGATGCCGGCGGTGAACAGCGTCAGCTTCAGGGCGGCGCGCGCATCGGGGTCGCGCAGCGCGGCCCACCAGGCATCGACGCCCTTGGCGAAGGCCGCGCCCAGCACCATCGCCAGCGGCAGCACCAGCAGCAGCACCATCACCAGCACCGCGGCGCCGACCAGCAGCCCGCGCAGCCATGCTGGCGCCGCGAGCGGATCGGCCGGGATGCGTCGCTCATCCATGGCGGCCCCCGCGCGCCACGCGCGCCGCGGCGAGGTTGACCAGCAGCAGGCAGGCGAAGGACGCGACCAGCAGCAGCGCGGCGATCGCGACCGCGCCGTCGTAGTCGTATTCCTCGAGCCGGATGATGACCAGCAAGGGCGCGATCTCGGTCCTGAAGGGGAGGTTGCCGGCGATGAAGATCACCGAGCCGTATTCGCCGATCGCGCGCGCGAAGGCGAGCGCGAAACCGGTCAGCAGCGCCGGCAGCAGCTCCGGCAGGACCACCCGCCGCCAGGTGGTGAAGCGGCCGGCGCCGAGCGACGCGGCCGCTTCCTCCGGCTCGCGGCCGAGCGTCTCCAGCACCGGTTGCAACGTGCGCACCGCGAACGGCAGGCCGATGAACACCAGCGCGACCACGATGCCGGCCGGCGCGTAGGCGACCTTCAGCCCGTGCGGCTCCAGCCAGCGGCCGACCCAGCCGTTGGCTGAATACAGCGCGGTGAGCGCGATGCCGGCCACCGCGGTCGGCAGCGCGAACGGCAGGTCGACCAGCGCGTCGAGCAGGCGCCGCCCGGGGAAGCGGTAGCGCACCACCACCCAGGCCACCAGCGCGCCGGCGAGCGAGGCGACCGCCGCGGCGAGGATGGACGCGCCGAAGCTCAGCTCCAGCGCGGCGCGCACGCGCGGATCGCGCAGCGCCTGCAGCCAGCCGTGTGTGGCGAGCCCGGCGCTGCGCACCGCCAGCGCCGCCAGCGGCAGCAGCACGACCAGCCCCAGCCAGCCCAGCCCCAGGCCGAGGCTCAGCCCGAACCCCGGCAGGGGATGGCGCTGGCGGCGGGCCAGCGCCTGCGACGGCATCGGCAGCGCGGACATGGCTCAGCGCCCGGGCCGGTAGATGCGGTCGAACAGGCCGCCATCGGCGAAGTGCGTGGCCTGCGCCTGCTTCCAGCCGCCGAACGCGGTGTCGATCGTCACCATCTTCAGCGCCGGGAACTGCGCGCGCAGCGCCGCCGGCACCGCGCCGGGCTCGGCCGGGCGGTAGAAGTAGCGCGCGGCCAGCGCCTGGCCCTGCGGCGAGTACAGGAACCGCAGGTAGGCCTGCGCCTGCCTGAGGGTGCCGTGGCGGGCGACGTTCCTGTCCACCCACGCGACTGGCGGCTCGGCCTTGATGCTGATCGACGGCATCACGATCTCGAACCTGCCGCGGGTGGCCGGGTCGTTGAGGGTCAGCAGCGCTTCGTTCTCCCACGCCACCAGCACGTCGCCGATGCCGCGCTCGACGAAGGTGGTGGTGGCGCCGCGCGCGCCGGTGTCGAGCACCGGCACGTTGCCGAACAGCTTCGTCATGTAGTCCACGACCTTGCCGCCGTCGTGGTACTGCCGCGAGGCCCAGGTCCAGGCCGCGAGGTAGTTCCAGCGCGCGCCGCCGGAGGTCTTGGGGTTGGGCGTGATCACCGCCACGCCCGGCCGCGCGAGGTCACCCCAGTCGCGGATGTGCTTCGGGTTGCCCTTGCGCACCAGCAGGACGATCGTCGAGGTGTACGGCGCGCTGTTGTGCGGCAGCCGCGATTGCCAGTTGGCCGGCAGCAGCTTGCTCTTCGCGGCGATCTGGTCGATGTCCGCGGCCAGCGCGAGGGTGACGACGTCGGCCTCGAGGCCGTCGATCACCGCGCGCGCCTGCTTGCCGGAGCCGCCGTGCGACGCGCGCAGGGTCAGCGTTTGTCCGGTCTGCTGCTTCCATTGCGCGGCGAAGGCGCGGTTGACGTCGGCATACAGTTCGCGCGTCGGGTCGTAGGACACATTGAGCAGTTCGGCGTCCTTGGCGTGCGCGGTGGAGGCGAGCAGCGTCGCGGCAGCCAGCAGCGTGCTGCCGAAGAACAGGGCGAGGGAGCGTTTCATGTGGGCACCTCGAAGGTCAGAAGGAGAACTGCGCGCGGGTGAAGAACACCTGCTCGGACTCGCGCGCGGCCACGCCGGGGGCGGCGTCGAAGGCGGTGCGGGTGTAGTTGGCGACCAGCTTGAAGTTGCGGGTCAGGTACCAGTTCAGGCCGATGCCCCAGCCGCGCGCGCCGGCCATGGCCTGCGAGGGATCGGCGAACAGCGGGAAGGCGGCGTCGTCGATGCGCAGGCGCCCGTAGCGGGCGACCAGCTCGAACGCGCCCCAGCCCGGGCCGCCGGGCGTGAACGGATGGTCGGGGCGGACCACGCCCTGGTAGCTGGCGTCTTCGCCGGTCAGCACCACGCCGCCGCTGAGCTGCCAGGCGCGGTGCGCGAGCGTGGCGCGCTCGCCGGTGCCGGCGGTGAGCTGCTGGCGCGACACGATGTATTCGCCGAGCAGGCCGAAGCGGCCGCGGTAGTAGTAGGCCTGCGGCGACCAGCGTTCCTGCATGCCGTCGGCGGTGACGTCGTTGCGGTAGCCGAAGAAGGTGGCCTGGCCCGGCGTGCGGTAGCGCGGCAGGACGTTGTTGCCGCTGCCGTGGCGCTCGCCGCGGCTGGCGGCGAGGCCGAAGCCCAGCCCGGACAGCGCGTTGCCGGCGTCCTTCCACGGCTCGAAGAACACCCGGCCGACCACGTCGAAGTCGCCGTCCGGATTGGTGGTCTGGCCGTCGCGGCCGTCGACCGTGCCGTTGTAGACGCCGAGCGCATAGCTGGCCCCGGCGGGCAGCTGGCCCTGCAGCTGCACGCCGATGTCGCGCCCGGGCGCGAGCTCGGAGGGAAATCCCAGCTCGACCTGCGCGGTCGCGCCGCTGGACTGCAGCCGCTCCAGCCCGAGCGGCGGCTTGGTCTTGCCGATGCGCACGGTCGCGCGCGGGTCGAACTTCAGGTCGAGGTAGGCGTCGTTGATCGACGCGCTGTCGCCGGCGAGCTGGGCGTTGAGGCGGAAACCGAGCAGCGGGCCCCAGCTGCCTTCCAGGGTCGGCTCGACCCGGCGCAGCAGGAAGGTGTCGTGCTGCGGCTGCTGGTCGTCGCCGATCCAGAAGCGGCCGTCGCCCTGCACCAGGCCGCGCAGCCTGAGCTCGAAGCCGCCGGGCGCGGGCGAGCGCACGCCGACGCCCTTCTCGTCGAGGCTGAGGACCGGCGCGGTGGCGGCCTTGGCCGCGGCTTCCCCGGCCTGGAGTTCGAGCCGGCGCTCGAGCACGCGCAGGCGCTGGTCGAGGTCGGCGGAAGGCGCGGGCGTAGGCGTGGCGGCGGCGGGCGCCTGCTGCGCGAGGCGCTGCTCGAGCGCGTCCAGGCGCCGGGCCAGCGCCTCGAGCGTGGGGAGATCCGCGGCGAGCGCGGAGAAGGGTGCGCCGGCAAGCGCCAGCGCCAGCAACGGGCGGTTCGAAGGCATGTCTTCCTTCCTCTGGGAATGAAGCCACGGCCTCCGGTGGTCCGGTCGGCGGGCGGGTGGCGCGGGGTCAGCGGGGGTCGAAGCGGACTTTCTCGCTGCGGGTGATCTGGACGATGCGCGACTGGTGCACGGTCACCTCGACCGTGCCGAAGGCCATCTCGCGGATGGCGCGCAACAGTTCCTGTTCGGGATGCGCGGGCGGCGGCGCGGCCGGTGGCGGGGGCAGGGGCGACGGGTTCATGCGGGCACTCCGGGTGGGGGTTGCGGCAGCGGGTCGCGGTCGGGGTGGGTGGCGAGTGCCTGCAGGCTGCAGCCGTCGAGTACGCCGGCGAGGGCGCTGCGCGCCTCGCGCATCAGCGCGCGCACCGCGCAGCCTTCCGGATCGCTGCAGTCGCGGCAGGGCGCGTAGGCGCTCAGGCTGGCGCAGCGCACCGGCGCGAGCGGGCCGTCGATGGCGCGGATCAGGTCGCCGACCAGGATCTCGGCCGCCGGCCGGGCGAGGGCGTGCCCGCCCTGCTGGCCGCGGCGGCTGCGCACGAAGCCGGCGCGGCGCAGGTCGACCAGGATCGCCTCGAGGAACTTCTCGGGCACCCGCGCGCGCGCCGCGATGGCGCGCGCCTGCAGCGAGCCGGGGGCGACCTGCGCCAGCGCGCACATCGCGCGGAGTCCGTACTTGGCCTTGTTCGTCAGCATTCCCTACAGTTTCACTAGGGAATGTTGCGCGGGCGTGAAGCGTGCGTGGCAGTCCTGTCACACGGGAACGCGTGGCGGACGAACGGTGGCATCGGGCCGACGGCCCGGTTGCCGCGCCGCCGGGCAGGCGGCAGGCGCGGCGCGCACGCTGGGCGTGCCTGGTCGGATCGACGGCGACGGACTGCCCGGACGCGCGGCCTGTCCCCGGATGCGCGCCGGGTCAGCCGCTCAGATCACGCCGCCGCCGAGGTGCAGGCGGACGACCGCCACCACGATGACCAGCGCGTTCAGCACCAGCCCGGCCTTGGCGCGGCCGCGGTGGGCGGGGCCGGTGATCGCGATGCCGAGCGCGGCGATCACCGCGCCGACCGCGGCGAAGGCGATCAGGAACCAGTTCATCCAGCCGAGCAGCGGCACCAGGGCCAGCAGCATCCAGCAGATCGCGACGATGCCCCACAGCAGGCTGATCACACCCATTGCCGCACTCCCGACGGGTTGGTCGGCGCAGCTTACACGCGCGCCGGTGCGCTCATTCGTGCACGCCGTCGATCTCGATGCACAGCTCGCGCCGGCAGATCGCCGCATGCAGCACCACGTACGGCACGCGGCTGCCGAGGCGCGCGTGCAATGCGTCGGCGACGGTGTCCAGGTCGTCGCGGTCGCGCACGTACACCTTCAGCCGGGTGCCGGGCCCGAACTGCGCGGGCAGCGCCGGCTGGCGCGCGCGCGCGGCGCCGAGCAGGGCATCGAAGTTGAGGAAGGTCTCGTCGATCTGCGCCAGCAGCGCGTCGGCGTGCGCGGAGGCGTGCCCGACCACCGCCGCCGTCCCCGACAGCAGCAGCGGCCTGCGCGTCGCCGTCGGCGGCAGCATCGCGCGGGCGAAGCTCGGCGGCTGCGGCCCGTACTGGCGCGGGTAGCGATAGGCGCTGACCTGGCGCGGGTTCTCGATCGGCGTGCCGGGCGCGTTCGCCGACAGCCAGTAGATCTGCAGCACGCGCGCGGCGTCGCAACGGCCGATCGCGGTCGCCGCCGGCAGGCGGGTGGGATCGAAGTCGCCCAGTCCCTGCGCGCGGCCGACGCAGAACTGGCGGTAGCGCTCGGCGTCGCCGTCGCCCTGGGTGATCGCGTCGAGGTAGTTCCAGATCCGCAGCAGGTGCGGGGTGTCGCCGTCGCGCACGAAGGCGGTCAGGCGCCGGTAGGCGTGCGCGGCGGCGGCGATGATGCCGTCGTGCTCGGGCACCTCGATCACGCCGAAGGCCAGCGCGCCGTCGCTGGCCCAGGCGATGTCGCCGTCGCGTCCGCTGCGCACCGGGCGGCCGGTGTGCCAGACCTCGTAGGGCGCGCCGCCGTGCGGCTGCAGCGGCACGCGCAGGTAGCGCGGGTCGGCGAGCGCGGCCGGCGCGGCGTCGCCGAAGCCGAGCACCGCGAGCACGTCGCCGCCGAGCAGCGCCTGCGCGTCGCTCGCGTGCACGTAGTCGACGCGCAGCTGCGGCACGGGCGGGACGGC
>JBQCFN010000234.1:0-13119 GCA_051959035.1 Lysobacteraceae bacterium
GGTGGTGTTCTCCTTGCTGACCTGCACCTTCTTGGCGCGGCCGAGGTCCTTGATGGTGGCCTTCTCCAGCGACAGGCCCACTTCCTCGGAGATCACGGTGCCGCCGGTCAGGATGGCCATGTCTTCCAGCATCGCCTTGCGGCGGTCGCCGAAGCCCGGGGCCTTGACCGCGCACACCTTGACGATGCCGCGGATGGTGTTGACGACGAGCGTGGCCAGCGCCTCGCCCTCGACTTCCTCAGCGACGATCAGCAGCGGCTTGCCGGCCTTGGCCACGCCCTCGAGGACGGGCAGCAGGTCGCGCACCGACGAGATCTTCTTGTCGTGCAGCAGGATGAACGGATCGTCCAGCTCGGCCGACATCGACTGCTGGTTGTTGATGAAGTACGGCGACAGGTAGCCGCGGTCGAACTGCATGCCCTCGACGACGTCGAGCTCGTTGTCCAGGCCCGAGCCTTCCTCGACCGTGATCACGCCTTCCTTGCCGACCTTCTTCATCGCGTCGGCGATGATGTTGCCGATCGACTCGTCGGAGTTGGCCGAGATCGTGCCGACCTGGGCGATCGCCTTGTCGTCGGCGGTCGGCTTGCTGATGTTCTTGAGCTCGGCGACGGCGGCGGTGACCGCCTTGTCGATGCCGCGCTTGAGGTCCATCGGGTTCATGCCGGCGGCGACCGCCTTCATGCCCTCGCGGATCAGCGCCTGCGCGAGCACGGTCGCGGTGGTGGTGCCGTCGCCGGCGTTGTCGGAGGTCTTGGACGCGACCTCCTTCACCATCTGCGCGCCCATGTTCTCGAACTTGTCGGCCAGCTCGATCTCCTTGGCGACGGACACGCCGTCCTTGGTGATCGTCGGCGCGCCGAAGCTCTTCTCGAGCACGACGTTGCGGCCCTTCGGGCCGAGGGTGGCCTTGACGGCATTGGCGAGCACGTTGACGCCGCGCACCATCTTCGCGCGCGCGTCCTCACCGAAACGGATTTCCTTGGCAGCCATGCTGGATTACCTCGAAGAAAAGAAAGTCGGGATGGGTGGAAAGGGGGGCGGGCTCAGCCGAGCGTCGCGAAGATGTCGTCTTCCTTCACCACCAGGTAGTCGGCGCCGTCGAGCTTGACCTCGGTGCCGCTGTACTTGCCGAACAGCACCTTGTCGCCGACCTTGACCTTGGGGGCGCGGACCGAACCGTTGTCGAGCACCTTGCCCTCGCCCACCGCGACCACCTCGCCCTTGATCGGCTTCTCGGTGGCGGTGTCGGGGATCACGATGCCGCCGGCGGACATCTTCTCTTCCTCCATGCGCTTGATCACGACGCGGTCGTAAAGCGGCTTGATGTTCATCAGCAACCCTCTTAAGTGGTTGATTGGACAGAAAAATGGGTGGCGATCTTAGCACTCGGCAGAAACGAGTGCCAAGGCCGGAAACGGAAAACGCCCGGATGACCGGGACCGGCCCTAGATGGGGCGGGGCGGAAGGCTTTCAAGGGGGCTCCACGGCGACGGGGCCGCCAGCAGCATTCGCCCCCTGCTACCGAAAGCGCACCACTTGGGGTGAATATCGGTAGCGAGGTGACCACTGGTAACATCTGCGCTGTACCCGCTTCGGGCGCATCCGCTAATGTCGCGGCGCCGTCGTCCGACGCATGGCAAGCCCCTGGGGAGAGGGAGCCGATGACACCGCAGCAACGCATCCGCCTGGCCCGGCGCCACGGCGGCCTGTCGCAGGCCCAGCTGGCGCAACGGGTGGGGGTCCAGCGCAGCGCGGTGAGCCACTGGGAGTCGGCCAACGGCAAGTATCCGACCGTCGCCCACCTGTGCGAGATCGCGCAGGCGACCGGGGTCAACTTCGAATGGCTGGCGACCGGCCGCGGCGCGATGTCGCTGCCCGATGCCGTGCGGCTGGACTCGATCCCGGCCGCCGAGGCCATCCTGGCGGACGATCCGCTCGAGCTGCGCCTGCTGCGCGCCTTCCGCGACACCTCGCCGCAGGCGCGGGTGTCGCTGGTGGAGATCATCGAGCAGCTGGCCGGGCAGCGCATGGGCCGGCGCGAGGGCGTGCTGCCGCGGCTGGACGGCACCCGCCCGAGCTTCCTCGAGGCGCTGCGGCTGGCCGAGCCCATGCCGGGCTGAGCACACCGTTCCACCCGCGCCGCTATCGCCGCCGCCCGGCCGGCCCTAGGCTATGCGGTTCCCCGCACCGGAGCCGGCCGTGGCCGTCCTCGTCTGCTTCTGCACCTGCCCCGATCCGGCCAGTGCCGAACGCCTGGCCGAAGCGCTGGTCGGCGAACGCCTGGCCGCCTGCGCCAGCCTGGTGCCCGGGGTGCGCTCGGTGTACCGCTGGCAGGGCGCGGTCGAGCGCGCGGACGAGGTCCTGCTGCTGGTGAAGACCACGCGCGAGCGGCTGGACGCCCTCGCCGCACGGGTGCGCGCGCTGCACCCGCATGAACTGCCGGAGCTGGTCGCGGTCGAAGCCGCCGGCGGCCTGCCGGCCTACCTCGACTGGGTGGCGGCGGAGAGCCGCGCGCCCGGCGTCGGAGCATGAATCGGATGGCACAGTGGTGGCGCCGCGGCCTCGCGGCCTGGTTCGCATGCGCGTTGGGCACCGGCCTGCTGGCGGCCGCGGGCAGCGCGCGCGCGGTGGACGAAAAGGACCTGTTGCCGGTCGACCAGGCCTTCGCGCTGGAGGCCGGCGCGCCGGCGCCCGGCCGCGTGCAGCTGCAGTGGAGGATCGCCGAGGGCTACTACCTCTACCGCCACCGCATCGCGGTGCAGGCGACCGACGGCACGCCGCTGGGTACGCTGCAGCTGCCGGCCGGCGACCGCCATACCGATCCCTTCTTCGGCGAGGTCGAAACCTACCGCCACCTGCTGCGCGCCACGCTGCCGCTGCAGGCGGCCGGCGACCACGTGACGCTGCAGGTGAAGTACCAGGGCTGCGCGGATGCCGGCGTGTGCTATCCGCCGCAGAAGCGGACCCTGGTGGTGGCGCTGGCGCCGGGCGGCGCGGCGGCGTCCGCGCCGGCCACGGCCAGCCCCGGCGCCAGCGGCGGCGGCAACGACCTCGCCGGGCTGGCGCGCGCCCTCGGTGGCGCGCGCGCAGGCGGCGCCGTCGACGCACGGCCGCTGCCGGCGGAGCAGGCGTTCGGCTTCGAGGCGATCGCCGGCGACGGCAACACCGTGCTGCTGCGCTTCACCCCGGCGCGGGGCTACTACCTGTACCGCGACAGGACCACGCTGCGGCTGCGCGACGCGGACGGCATCACGCTGGGCACGCCACGCTGGCCGCCGGGCATGCCGCACCGCGACGCCCACTTCGGCGACGTCGTCGTCTATTTCGACCAGGTCGACGTGCCGGTGCCGCTGTCGCGCACCCGTGCCGCGCCCACCACGGCCACCGTGGTCGCGACCTTCCAGGGCTGCCAGGCCGACGGCATCTGCTATCCGCCGATGACCCGCAGCGTGCGGGTGGCGCTGCCGGCCGGGCGGATCGGGCCGGCGGCGGCGAGTCCGGCCTCCTCTGCCACCGGCGCCGCGCCCCTGGCGCCGGCGGGCACCGCGGCCGGGGCCGGCGTGGCGCCGGTCGCCGCCTCCTCCGGCGTCGCCGCCGCGCAACCGGCCGAGCGGGCGGGGCAGGCCGGCGGCAACGCGCCCGCGGGCCGCGCCCGCCTGGGCATCGCCGGCGCGCTGCTCGCCGCCCTGCTCGGCGGGCTGGTGCTGAACCTCATGCCCTGCGTGCTGCCGGTGCTGTCGCTCAAGGCGATGTCGCTGGTCGGCCATGGCGACGACGCCGGCCGCGCGCGCCGGCATGCGCTCTGGTACACGGCCGGCGTGCTGCTGAGCTTCCTGCTGCTCGGCGCGCTGGCGCTCGGCCTGCGCCAGGCCGGGCTCGCGCTGGGCTGGGGCTTCCAGCTGCAGCAGCCGCGGGTGGTGGCGGTGCTCGGGCTGGTAATGCTCGCGCTTGGCCTCAGCCTGTCGGGCGTGTGGCACGCGGGTGGCGCGTGGACCGGCGTGGGCGACGGCCTGGCCCGGCGCACGGGACCGGCCGGCGATTTCTTCACCGGGGTGCTCGCGGTGGTGGTCGCCACGCCGTGCACTGCGCCGTTCATGGGGGCGGCGCTGGCATGGGCCTTCACCGCGCCGGCCGCGCTGGCGCTGGCGGTGTTCCTGGTGCTCGGGATCGGCCTGGCGCTGCCGTTCCTGCTGCTCGGGCTGTCCCCGCGGCTGGTGCGCTTCCTGCCGCGCCCGGGCGCGTGGATGGACACGCTCAAGCAGGTGCTCGCCTTCCCGCTCTACCTCACCGCGGCCTGGCTGGCGTGGGTGCTCGGGCGCCAGCGCGGCGTGGATGCGATCGCCTGGTGGCTGGTCGCCGCCGTGGCGATCGCCTTCGTCGCCTGGGCCTGGGGCCACGCGCGCAGCGGCCGCAGCCGCTGGGCCGGGGTCGCGGCGCTGCTCGCGATGCTGGCGGTGGCCCTGCCGCTGGCGCGCATCCACGCGCTGCCACGGCCGCAGGCGGCTGCCCCCGCGGCGAACGCGGCGGCCGACGCGCCGGTCGCGTTCTCCGGGCAGCGCCTGGCCGACCTGCGCGCGGCGCACCGGGTGGTGTTCGTCAACGTCACCGCCGACTGGTGCGTGACCTGCAAGGCCAACGAACGCACGGTGTTCTCCCAGGCCGGCTTCCGCGAGGCGATGGCAAGGGCCGGGGCGGTGTACATGGTCGGCGACTGGACCGACGTGGATCCGGCGCTGACCGCTTTCCTGCAGCGCCACGGCGCGGTCGGCGTGCCGCTGTACGTGGTGTATCCGGCCGACGGGGGCCCGGGCCAGGTGCTGCCGACCGTGCTCACCCTCGACCGCGTGCGCGAAGCCCTGCGCACCGCCGCCGGGGGCGCCGGATGAGATCGTCGGCGAAGGTCGTGCTGGTCGCGGTCGCGGCGGGCACGCTGGGGCTGGTCGCCAGCCTGCTGACCTCCGGTCCCGGGCCGCTGCTGCGCAGCGAGCTCGGCCAGCGCGCCCTCAACGCCGCGATGCAGGCGAGCGCGCCGCCGCCACCGGCCGGCGTGCAGGTGGCCGCGCCCGGCAAGCCGGTGCCGGCGTTCCCGCTCCCGGGCCTCGATGGCCAGCGCCGGACCGTGCCGGCCGCCTGGGCCGGGCGCCCGCTGCTGGTCAACGTCTGGGCTTCCTGGTGCGCGCCCTGCGTGCAGGAAATGCCGGAACTGCAGCGTTTCGCCGCCAGCCAGGGGCCCAACGGCGTGCAAGTGGTCGGCATCGCGCTGGACGACGCCGACGCCGTGCGGGCCTTCCTCCGGCGCGTGCCGGTGCGCTACTCGATCCTGCTCGACACCCCCGGCCCGGCCGACGCCGGGGTCCGCCTCGGCAATCCCCAAGGCGTGCTGCCCTACTCGGTGCTGGTCTCCGCCGACGGCATCCTGCTGCGCCAGCGGATCGGCCCGTTCGGCCCCGGCGAGCTCGCGGCCTGGGCCAGCCCCTGAGTCAAACGCCCGCTTTAAGCCGGGCAAGTTCGGTCAATTTGCAGGGATTGCATGGACAGCCGCCCGGCTTTGGCGCAGACTGCGCCTCCCCTCGGCGAGCCCCGGGCGCATGGCGAAGCTGCTGGTCCTGCACGGTCCCAACCTCAACCTGCTCGGCAGCCGCGAGCCGGAGGTCTATGGCCGCACGACCCTCGCCGAGATCGACGCCGCGCTCGCCGCGCGCGCGCAGGCCGCCGGCCACGCGCTGGAATGCCTGCAATCCAACAGCGAACTGGCGCTGATCGAGCGCGTGCAGGACGCGCGCGGCGACGGCACCGACTTCATCCTGATCAACCCGGCGGCGTTCACCCATACCTCGGTGGCGATCCGCGACGCGCTGGCGGCGGTGGGCATTCCCTTCATCGAAGTGCACCTGTCCAACCCGCACGCGCGCGAGCCGTTCCGCCACGCCAGTTTCTTCAGCGACCTCGCCGTCGGCACGATCTCCGGCTTCGGCGCCGACAGCTACCGCTACGCGCTCGAGGCGGCGCTGGCGCAGCTCGCGCGGCAGGCGGCCGAGCTCGTGCCCGCCGGCACGCCCTGACCCGACTTCACCCTTCAGAGAGCCCGTCATGGACCTCCGCAAGATCAAGAAGCTGATCGACCTCCTAGAGGAATCCAACCTCGCCGAAATCGAAATCCGCGAGGGCGAGGAATCCGTGCGCCTGGCGCGCGTGCCGCAGGGCGCGATGGTTGCCGCCGCGCCGCAGGTGTTGCATGCCCCGCAGGCAGCCGCGTCCGCGCCGATGCCGATGTCCTCGCCCACCGAGGCGGCGACCGGCGGCCATGCCAAGGCCGGCGGCGGCGACCTGCCCGCGGGCGACGTCGTCCCCTCGCCGATGGTCGGCACCTTCTACACCGCGCCGGCGCCGGACAAGCCGCCGTTCGTCACCGTCGGCCAGGCGGTCAAGGCCGGCGACACGCTCGGCATCATCGAGGCGATGAAGATGTTCAACCCGATCGAGGCCGAGGTCTCGGGCACGGTGCTGAAGGTCTGCGCCGAGAGCGGCCAGCCGGTCGAGTTCGACCAGCCGCTGTTCGTGATCGGCTGAGGCGCGCGCGATGCTCGAGAAAGTCGTCATCGCCAACCGCGGCGAGATCGCGCTGCGCATCCTGCGCGCGTGCCACGCGCTCGGCATCCGCACGGTGGCGGTGCATTCCACCGTCGACCGCAACCTCAAGCACGTGGCGATGGCCGACGAGTCGGTGTGCATCGGCCCGGCGCCGTCGGCGGAGAGCTACCTCAACATGCCGGCGATCATCGCCGCGGCGGAAGTGACCGACGCGCAGGCGATCCATCCCGGCTACGGCTTCCTGTCCGAGAACGCCGACTTCGCCGAGCGCGTGGAGCAGTCGGGCTTCGTCTTCATCGGCCCGAAGGCCGACACCATCCGCCTGATGGGCGACAAGGTCGAGGCGATCCGCGCGATGAAGGACGCCGGCGTGCCCTGCGTGCCCGGCAGCGGCGGCCCGCTCGGCGACGACCCGGTCACCAACGCCAGGCTCGCGCGCGAGATCGGCTATCCGGTGATCATCAAGGCCGCCGGCGGCGGCGGCGGCCGCGGCATGCGCGTGGTGCACACCGAGGCCGCGCTGACCAACGCGATCGGCACCACCAAGTCGGAAGCCAAGGCGGCGTTCGGCAACGACATGGTGTACATGGAGAAGTTCCTCGAGAACCCGCGCCACGTCGAGATCCAGGTGCTCGCCGACGGCCAGGGCAACGCGATCCACCTCGGCGAGCGCGACTGCTCGATGCAGCGCCGCCACCAGAAGGTGGTCGAGGAAGCGCCGGCGCCGGGCATCACCCCGGAACAGCGCGCCGAGATCGGCCGCGTCTGCACCGAGGCGTGCATCCGCATCGGCTACCGCGGCGCCGGCACCTTCGAGTTCCTGTACGAGAACGGGCGCTTCTACTTCATCGAGATGAACACCCGCATCCAGGTCGAGCATCCGGTCAACGAGATGGTGACCGGCGTGGACCTGGTGCGCGAGCAGCTCTACATCGCCGCCGGCCACAAGCTGTCGCTGAGGCAGGAGGACATCGTCCTCGAAGGCCACGCGATCGAGTGCCGCATCAACGCCGAGGACCCGGACACCTTCATGCCGAGCCCGGGCCTGATCCAGCACTTCCACGCGCCCGGCGGTCCCGGCGTGCGCGTGGACTCGCACATCTACGAGGGCTACCGCGTCCCCGCCAACTACGACTCGATGATCGGCAAGCTGATCGTGCACGGGCCCGACCGCGAGACCGCGATCGCGCGGATGCGGGTGGCGCTGAGCGAGATGGTCGTCGACGGCATCAAGACCAACATCCCGCTGCAGCAGCGGATCATGGCCGACGGCGGCTTCCAGCAGGGCGGGCAGAACATCCACTATCTGGAAAAGCGCCTGGCCGAGCGCAAGGACAAGGCGCTGTCGATCGTCTGACGCGCCTTTCCGCAGCGGCGCAAACCGGAAGCGCTGGCCTCGGGCCGGCGCTTCCTGCGTATCTCGACCACGTGCGCCGCCAGGCGCGCCATCGTGATCCGGAGGCGCCATGTCGTTCCGTCCGCTCAGCCTCGCCTGCGCCGTCGCCCTGCTCGGCGCCCCGTTCGCCGGCCAGCCGGCCAGCAGCGCGCCGCCGACCCAGCTCTACATCGACGTCGCCACCCACGCCATGCCCGGCATGCCGGACATGGGCCCGCTCGGGCGCATGGCGATGGGCGCATTCGGTGGCCGCGGCGCGAACACTTACGGCCAGACCCGCTTCCCCGCCCTGCCCGGCCAGTACCTCGACATCGCGCTGTACAACGGCCTCAACCCCGGCAAGGAAGCCACCCAGCAGATCCCCGCCGGACTGAAGCTGGGCGACAGCCTGCCGCTGGTGCCGCCGCGGGAAGAGTCCAGGAGCGAACCCGGCCCGGGCGGCGACATGGGCCGCGCCGACGGCGGCGGGCAGGCGAAGATCCTCATCTATTGGGGCTGCGGCACCGAGGTGCGCCCCGGCCAGCCGCGCGTGGTCGAGATCGACACCCGCGAGGGCAAGCTCAAGGTCAGCGGTTCGATGCAGGGCCGCTACGTTCCCGACCGCGACGCCAGGGTCGACCCGCGGCACGCGCTGTGGCCCAACCCGCGCAGCAACAAGCGCGTGCCCGACGGCGCCTCGCTGGTCGGCGACCATCGCGTGCTCGGCGACAAGGTGCCGGAATCGCTGAAGTTCGCGCTCGACCAGGGCGATGACTTCCTGCCGAAGATCGCGCTGTCGAGCAGCGGCGACCTCGCCAGCGGCACCACCTGGCGCTGGCCGGCGGTCAGCCGCGCGCGCGGCTACTTCCTCGCCGCGATGGGCACCCGGGACGACGCACTGGTGCTGTGGAGCAGCTCGGAAACGCCGGACGCCGGCATGGGCCTGGTCGACTACCTGCCCAACGCCACCGTCGACAAGTGGGTGGAGGAGAAGGTGCTGCTGCCGCCGACGGCGACCTCGTGCGCGATGCCGAAGGGCATCTTCGCCGACGCCGGCGGGCGTGGCGGCGGCATGCTGCAGATGATCGCCTACGGCCCGGAACGCAACATCGCCTGGCCGCCGAAGCCCGCCAGCGCGAAGGCGCCGTGGAATCCCGAATGGAACGTGCGCGTGCGCACCAAGTCCACCGCGATGGCGATGCTCGGCATGACGGTCACGGCCGGCGCCCAGGAAGAGGATGCCGACCCCGGCGAGAGCAAGGCGAAGAAGCTGCTCAAGGGCCTGTTCGGGCACTGAGCGGCGCGCCCTCTCGTTCGCCTCGGCCTGGACTCCCGCTCCGGCGACGTGCGCCTGCTGCTGCGGCGGCGACGGGACTGGCAAGATGCCCCTTCCGCCCGGTGCCCGGCCCGCCATGCCCTTCCTCGAACTCTCCCTGCGCTGCCGCGAAAACGAGCAGCCGCGCTACGAAACCGCGCTCGAGGACGTCGGCGCGCTGGCGGTGACGCTGCTCGACGCCGATGCCGACACCGGCAACGAGCGCGCCATCCTCGAGCCCGGCGTGGGCGAGACGCCGTTGTGGCAGGCGCTGGTGCTGAGCGCGCTGTTCCCGCACGACGCCGACCCGCTGGTGCTGCTGGCCGCGCTGGAATCCTTCGACCCGGGCCTGGACTGGACGCGGGTGTCCTTCCGCAACGTCGAGGACCAGGACTGGGAACGCGCGTGGATGGACCAGTACGTGCCGCTGCGCTTCGGCGAACGCACCTGGATCGTGCCGTGGAACCGCGAGCTGCCGGCGGACGCAGCGCAGGCGGACGCCGCGGTGGTGCGGCTCGATCCCGGCCTCGCGTTCGGCTCCGGCACGCACCCGACCACCGCGCTGTGCCTGCGCTGGCTGGACGCGCTCGCCGCCGATGGCGTGCTGCGCGACGCGCGCGTGCTCGACTTCGGCTGCGGCAGCGGCATCCTCGCGCTGGCCGCGCTCAGGCTCGGCGCCGCGCACGCGACCGGCATCGACAACGATCCGCAGGCGCTCACCGCCACCCGCGACAACGCGGAGCGCAACGGCGTCGCCGGCCGGCTCGACGCATTCCTGCCGCAGGACGCGCCAAGCGACCGCTATCCGGTCGTGCTCGCCAACATCCTCGCCACCGCGCTGGAACAACTCGCCGACACGCTGGCCGCGCGGGTCGCGCCCGGCGGCCGCATCGCGTTGTCGGGCATCCTCGCCGGGCAGGAACCGCCGCTGCTGGCGCGCTATGCCCCCTGGTTCGACGAGCTGCGGGTCGCGCGCGACGGCGACTGGGTGCGCATCGACGGCGTGCGCCGCTGAACTTGCCCGCCGGCGCGCGGATGCGGGAACAATAGGGCATGTTCATCCTCTGCCCGCACTGCCAGTTCCTGGTCGCGATCGATCCCGCGACCGGCCTGCCGCCCGCGCATTGCCCGCGCTGCGGCAAGGCGCTGGCGCAGGCTGGCGCTGGCGCGCGGGCCGGCAGCGAGCCGGCCGCGGAGGACGCCGCCACCGGTGCGGCAGCCGATGCCGCGCGGGATGCACCGGCATCGCCGACGCCCGCAGCGGGCAGCGCCGGGGCTGTCCAGGCCGGAGCGCACACCGACGCGCGCGTGCCGAAGGACGTGCCACCGGCCGCCGCTGCCGAGGCGGCGCCAGTGCAGCGCAGGCGCGCAGCGCACAACGGCGGGCACGCGGCCACGCAGACGCCCGCGGCGCACACGGATGGCCCCGTCTCGACCGCCGCCAATGCACCGACGGCCCCCGTCGCCGCGGAGGCCACGACGGCCCCGGCGGCGCGGCCCGCGCGACGCAAAACGAAGGAGCCGCAGCAGGCGACGGCGGCGACCCAGGCCGCGCCGCCGACGATGCCGGAAGATGGCGCGACACCGGTTGCCGACGCCCACGCCGCGCCAACCGTCGCGCAACCACCGGTTCCGCGGGCGCCACCGCCGGAGGCCGCGCACAGCGATGCGCCGGGCGTCGACACCGCCGACGGACGCGACACGGTGCGCACCGAGGTGACCGAGGACCCCGCCGCGACGCAGGCCGGACCCGATGCGCACGCAGTCCTCGCCATCGCGCCGTCCGGATCCACCCGCGATGCGGTGCCCGCCTCCGGGGCGCCCCGACGCGCGCCCAGCTTCGCCCGGGGCGCGCGTCCGTCCGCGCCACGCCCGCGCTGGCGCCCAATCGCCGCGACCGCCGCCCTCGCCCTGCTGCTGGTCCTGCAGGTCCTGCTCGCCGACCGCGCCGCGCTCGCCGCCGATGCGCGCTGGCGCCCGCTGGTCGCATCGCTGTGCAAGGTCCTGCGCTGCACAGTGCCGGCCTGGCGCGAACCCGCCGCGTTCACCCTGCTCGCGCGCGACGTGCGCCCGTTGCGGCCCGGCGTGCTGCACGTGAGCGCGCGCTTCCGCAACGACGCGCGCTGGCCGCAGGCCTGGCCGCGCCTGCACCTGGCCCTGCAGGACGTCGACGGCCGCACGGTCGGCGCGCGCACGCTGGCGCCGGCCGAATACCTCGGCGCCGCGCCGATCACGCAAAACGGCATCGGAACCGGCCAGGTCGCCAGCGTCGCCTTCGACATCGCCGAGCCAAGCGCCACCGTCGTCGCATTTACGTTCGACTTCCGGTGAAAAAACGCCGCGCCGTAATGACGGCGGCGAAATCCGCACGCTAGACTCCCGCTCCCGCCGGTTGCCGAGGCGGGTGCAACGGGGATCGCCTTGAACGCATTCGACCGCACCGAAACCGTCCGTTCCGGCCCGCGCCCGCCGCTGCGCGATCATGTCGCCAATTCGGTGCGGCGCTACCTGCGCGACCTCGACGGTTGCGACGCGAGTGGCCTGTACGAGATCGCGCTGCGCGAGCTCGAGATCCCGCTGTTCGCCGAAGTGCTCAACCACTGCGACGGCAACCAGAGCCGCGCCGCCGCCATGCTCGGCATCCACCGCGCCACCCTGCGCAAGAAGCTGCGCGAATACGGCATGGAGTGAGGCCCCGCGCCTTCCTGCCGCGCCCCTCCTGCACGGTTTTTCAGGAGCGGCCTGCAGCCGCGAGCTTCCGCAACCGACCTCCACGCCGGAGCGAAATGCCCGGCGGAGAACCACGGCCGCATCGATCCCGGTCCGTGACACAGCCTGCGCCCCATGCCGAAGCGAGGCCGCCCGCGGCGAACCGAGCACCGCGCTCCGCGGTGCATCCCGAAGCGGCCGGGGCCGGCGCGGTTGCCCGCCCCGCTATAATCCGCGGTCTTTCCCCACGCCCCACCCGCATGACCGCTCCCGCGTCCGGGCCCGCCGTGAAGATCACGCGCGCGCTGCTCTCCGTTTCCGACAAGACCGGCCTGCTCGACCTGGCGCGCGCGCTCGCCGCGCGCGGCGTCGAACTGGTGTCCACCGGCGGCACCGCCCGCGCGATCCGCGACGCCGGCCTGCCGGTGCGCGACGTCAGCGAGGTCACCGGCTTCCCGGAAATGATGGACGGCCGGGTCAAGACCCTGCACCCGGTCGTGCACGGCGGCCTGCTCGGCCGCGCCGGCGTGGACGAGGCGGTGATGGCGCAGCACGGGATCGCGCCGATCGACCTGCTGGTGCTCAACCTCTACCCGTTCGAGAAGGTCTCGGCCAACCCCGACAGCACGCTGGACGAGATCGTCGAGAACATCGACATCGGCGGCCCGGCGATGCTGCGCTCGGCGGCGAAGAACTTCGCCCGCGTCGCGGTGGCGACCGATCCCGCGCAGTACCCGGCAATCGTCGAGGAACTCGACGCCAGCGGCGGCATGCTCTCGGCGAAGACCCGCTTCGCGCTGTCGGTGGCGGCGTTCAACCGCGTCGCCCAGTACGACGCCTGCATCAGCGACTACCTGTCCGCGCTGGGCGAGGACGGCAGCCGCGGCCTGTTCCCGGCGCAGCAGAACAGCAACTTCGTCAAGGTGATGGACCTGCGCTACGGCGAGAACCCGCACCAGCACGCCGCGTTCTACCGCGACCTCGACCCGGTGCCGGGCACGCTGGCGACGTTCGCGCAGTTGCAGGGCAAGGAACTCTCGTACAACAACCTCGCCGATGCCGACGCGGCGTGGGAATGCGTGCGCCAGTTCGAGCAGCCCGCCTGCGTGATCGTCAAGCACGCCAA
>JBQCFN010000235.1:0-11932 GCA_051959035.1 Lysobacteraceae bacterium
CGACGGCTACGACGCCGAGCTGGACGAGCTGCGCCGCCTCTCCACCCACGCCGACCAGTTCCTGGTCGACCTCGAAGCGCGCGAACGCGCCGCCACCGGCATCGCGACCCTCAAGGTCGGCTACAACCGGGTGCACGGCTACTACATCGAGATCAGCAAGGGGCAGTCGGACAAGGCGCCCACGCATTACAGCCGGCGCCAGACCCTGACCGGCGCCGAGCGCTACATCACCGAGGAGCTCAAGGCGTTCGAGGACAAGGTGCTGTCGGCGCGCGAGCGCGCGCTGGCGCGCGAGAAGCTGCTCTACGAGGAGCTGCTGGATACGCTCAACGCCCGCCTGGAGCCGCTCAAGCGCTGCGCCGCCGCGCTGGCGGAGCTGGACGTGCTGGCCTGCTTCGCCGAGCGCGCGCAGGCGCTGGACTGGTCACGGCCGGAGCTGGTCGACGCGCCCGGCCTGTGCATCGAGCGCGGCCGCCATCCGGTCGTGGAGGCGGTGCGCGACGAGCCGTTCGAGCCCAACGACCTCGTCCTCGGCGACACCCCGGAACTCGGCAACCGCCGCATGCTGGTGATCACCGGCCCCAACATGGGCGGCAAGAGCACCTACATGCGGCAGAACGCGCTGATCGTGCTGCTCGCCCACGTCGGCAGCTTCGTGCCGGCCGCGCGCGCGGTGATCGGGCCGATCGACCGCATCCTCACCCGCATCGGCGCCGGCGACGACCTCGCGCGCGGGCAGTCGACCTTCATGGTCGAGATGGCCGAGACCTCGTACATCCTGCACCACGCCACCGACGAGTCGCTGGTGCTGATGGACGAGATCGGCCGCGGCACCTCCACCTACGACGGGCTCGCCCTGGCCGATGCCTGCGCGCGCCACCTGGCCGCGGCCAACCGCAGCTACACGCTGTTCGCGACGCACTACTTCGAACTGACCGCGCTCGCCGAACCCGGCAGCGGCATCGCCAACGTGCACCTCGATGCGGTCGAGCATCATGACAAGAACGGCGGCGACACCCTGGTGTTCATGCACGCGGTGAAGGACGGCCCCGCCGACCGCAGCTTCGGCCTGCAGGTCGCGGCGCTGGCCGGCCTGCCGAAGACGGTCGTGCGGCAGGCGCGCGCGCGCCTGGCCGAGCTCGAGCAGCAGGGCCGCGACGCGCCGGCCACGCCGATGACCGCGCAGGCGCTGGACGCGCCGCAGCAGTTCGGCCTGTTCTCGCCGTCCTCCGCGGCGCTGGAGGCGCTCGCCGCGCTGGAGCCGGACGAGCTCACGCCGAAGCAGGCGCTCGAAGCGTTGTACCGGCTGAAGGCGCTGGCCTGAGCGTTGGCGTCGCGCTAACGCAGCGCGGCCCAGCATGGGCTCCCCCGCCCGCCGAAGGAGCCTTCCATGGCCATCAGCACCGACCTCGCGAACCGGCTCGACGGCGGCCCCGCGCAGCAGATCGCCGAGCGCCTCGGCATCACGCCGGAGCAGGCCAGCAGCGCGATCTCGGCGGCGCTGCCGCTGCTGCTCGGCACGCTCGGCCATAACGCGAGCCAGCCGCAGGGCGCGGACAGCCTGTTCGGCGCGCTGAAGGAACACCAGGGCCACGACATCGCCTCGGTGCTGGACACGGCCCTCTCCGGCCATGGCGAAGGCGGCGCGATCCTGGGGCACGTGTTCGGCGGCCGCCAGGAACAGGCCGACAAGGCGCTCGGCCAGCAGACCGGGCTGGGCCAGGACAAGGCGCACATGCTGCTGCGCTGGCTGGCGCCGATCGCGCTCGCCTACCTGGCGCGGCACCTGTTCGAGGCGCGCCACGCGACCACGCCCAGCGACTCGGCGCCGGCGACGCCCGCCGAAGCCGCCACGCCGTCGCCGCAGGTCCTCGGCGACGTGCTGCAGCGGGAAACCGCGCACGCGCAGCAGCAGCACGGCGGCCTGCTCGACGCGGTGCTGGGCGGGCTCGGCGGGAGCGAGGGTGCGCTCGGCGGCCTGCTGAAGATGGGCCAGGAGGCCCTGGGGCAGCGGCCGACGCCCTGAACGCGCGCCACAGGTCGCCGGCCGCTGGGCGACCTTGGGTTCGGCGACTTCCTCGCCGGCGTGCGCGTGGCCGGCCATCGCCGCGCCGGCATGGCGCGGCAGCCGCGCCATCACCAGCGCGGAGCTCGCCGCGATCGCGCCCACCCCGAGGAAGGCGAGGTAGAAGTTGTGCACGTCGGTCGCCGGCGCGCCGCGCAGCAGGCCGGCCAGCTGCAGCAGGTAGCCGCCGATCGCGACGCCCAGGCTGAGCGAGAGCTGCTGCATCATCCCCGCCAGGCTGCTCGCCTGCCCCATCAGCCGCTGGTCGACGTCGGCGTAGCTGATCGCGTTGAGGCTGGTGAACTGCAGCGAGCGGAAGCAGCCGCTGACCGCGAGCACGCCGATGATCAGCGCGTGCGGCGTGTCGGGCCGGAACAGGCCGAAGCCGGCCAGCAGCGCCGCGGCGATGACGCCGTTGACCACCAGCACGCGGCGGAAGCCGAAGCGCCTCAGCACCGCGCCGGCGATCGTCTTCATGAACATCGCGCCGATCGCCGACACGAAGGTGAGCATGCCCGAGCGCACCGGGCTCAGGCCGAAGCCGAGCTGCAGCATCAGCGGCAGCAGGAACGGCGTGGCGCCGATGCCGATGCGGAACAGCGAGCCGCCGAGCACGCCGGCGCGGTAGCTCGGCAGGCGGAACAGGTCGAGGTCCAGCAGCGGCGCGGGGGTGCGGCGCGCGTGCCAGCCGTAGGCGAGCAGCGCCAGCACGCCGGCCACCAGCGCCAGCGTGGCGAGCCACACCGGCACCAGGTGGCGGCCGAGCGTGGAGAAGCCGAACATCGCCGTCGCCAGGCCGAGCCCGGCGAGCAGGAAGCCGGTCCAGTCCAGCGGCGGCGCATCCTCGCGGATGTCGGGGATGAAGCGCTGGCCGAGCGCGATGCCGAGCGCGCCGATCGGCAGGTTGATGAGGAAGATCCAGCGCCAGTCGAAGTAGGTGGTGATGAAGCCGCCGAGCGGCGGCCCGACCACCGGCCCCACCAGCGCCGGAATGGTCAGCCAGCTGAGCGCGTGCACCAGCTCGTGCTTGGGCACCGTGCGCAGCAGCACCAGCCGCCCGACCGGCACCATCATCGCCCCGCCGATGCCCTGCAGGAAGCGCGCGGCCACCAGCGCGCCGAGCGAGCCGCTGGCGGCGCAGGCGAGCGAGCCGAGCAGGAACACGACGATCGCGCTGACGAAGGTCGGTCGCGCGCCGAAGCGGTCGGCGACCCAGCCGCTGACCGGGATGAACACCGCCAGCGACAGCAGGTAGGTGGTCAGCGCGAGCTTGAGCGCGATCGCGTCGGTGCCGAGGTCGAGCGCGATCGCCGGCAGCGACGTCGAGATCACCGTCGAATCCATGTTCTCGATGAACAGTGCGCAGGCGACGATCAGCGGCAGCAGTCGCTTGTGGGTCACGCGCCGCCCTCAGAGCGCATCGATGTCGCCGAGCGCGCGGATCAGCCGCCGCGCGCGCTTGTCCGGCTTGCCTTCCGGCGGCCGGTAGCCGGCCCGCTCGGCGGCGCGCTGCGCGCGGGCGGCCTCGCGCCGCGCGCGCGACTCCGCGGACTCCGCGTACAGCGCCTGCGCCACCGGCGCCGGGCCGCGCGCGGTGCTGAGGCCGCTCACCTGCACCTCGAACGTTTCCTCGCCCCGCGCGATCCGCAACGCGTCGCCGACCCGCACCAGCCGCGAGGCCTTCGCGCGCTGCCCGCCGATGTCGATCTTGCCGGTCTCCACCGCCTGCCGGGCCAGGCTGCGCGTCCGGAAGAAGCGCGCCGCCCACAGCCAGACGTCGAGGCGCACGCCGTCGGCTGCTGCACCGTCGTGCATGCCGCTCACGCCGCGACTCCCAGGTCGATGCCGACCTCGGCCAGCCGCTGGCACAGGCGCGGGGGATGGCTGCCGCGCCAGTAGAGCTGCCCGCAGCCGCTGCAGCGGCTGAAGTCCGCCTTGTCGCGCGCCACCGCCGGCGGCGCATCCTCCGCGTCCCCAGCGGAGATGGCCTCGACCGGCGCGTTGCAGTGCGCGCAGCGGGTGAACGGCGCGATGCGCGACTCGAGCTGGAAGCGGTCGACCACCTCCCGCAACTGGCGGCGCGGATCGGTGGCGTGGACGAAGGCCCCGTGGGTGACGGCGTTGCGCTTGAGCAGTCCGGTGTCGCGGGTGAGCACGATGCGCCCGTCGCGCGCGAGGGCGACCAGCGCGTCGTCGCCGATGTCGTTGCGGTACAGCGCGTCGAAGCCGAGCAGGCGCAGGTAACCGGCCAATCGCCCGAGGTGCGCGTCGAGCGCGAAGCGCGGCTCGCGCAAGGGCCGCGGCCGCAGCGTGCCCAGCCCGGATATGTCGAAGCACTCGAACACCGGATACACCGCCACCCGTTCGCCGCCGCGCAGCCGGTGGCCGAATGGCGCCGGTTCGCCGTCGACCAGGATCAGGTCGACTTCGGTGTGCGGCACGCCCAGCGATTCGATCCGGTCCTTCACCGCCGGCGTGTCGTCGAAGGCGTGATGGAAGCTGCGGCGGCGCAACGCGGGCGCGAGGAAGTCGTTGAGCTCCTCGTAGAAGCGGAATTCGCACTGGCGCTGCACGGGAAACGGCCGTCCTGTCCGAGGGAGGCGAAGCTTACGTCTTCCCGCGTGTCGCCCGCGCGAGCGGGGCCGAGGGAGCCCCATGGCGCCGGTACGGTGTCAGTGCGTGCCGGTGGCGGGCGTGGACGGGAGGTTGTCGTCCGGCGTCGCGCGCAGCTCCGGATACAGCGCTTCGGCCAGGCGCAGGCTGTCGGGCGCCGCCAGGCCGCCGTACAGCGCGTCCACGCCCGTGAGCGCGTCGCGCGCCTCCTCGTCGCGGCCGGCCGCATGCAGCCGCGACACCTCGTCCAGGCGCGCGCGGATGGCGGCGTCCAGCCGCGCCTCGCAGTCGCCGGCCGCGGCGGTGTCCACCGGATGTTCCAGCGCGCGCAGCACCCGTTCCATCACGCCGTCCTCCGGCACCCAATGGCCGGTACGCGACGGCGCCACCATCTGCATGCCGCGCACGCAGAACGCCTCGAACGATGCGCGTGTGCGCGCATCCTTGGTGCGGTTGGGCCAGTCCATGGTGCCGGTCGCGAAGACGATGCGCAGGCGGCGCTGGAACAGCCGCATGCGCTCGCGATCGGGCGGCACGAAGCCGGCGGTGCCGATCGCATCGCTGCCGCCGGTCAGCAGCAGGGCGCGGAAGACGTCGGGGTAGCCCAGCGCCAGCTTCTGCGCCACCCGCGAGCCGCCGGAAAAGCCGCCGACGTAGACGCGCTGCGGGTCCACGCGGAAGTGGCGGGTGACGTAGCCGAGCCCGTGCAGGGCGAGCGGGACGCGCCGGTCCAGCACGTTCTCGTCGTTGCCCGAGCGGCGGGCGGCGATGAAGATCAGGTGGCGCGCCTCGAACTGCCGGCGCCAGCTGACCGGCATGCTGATGCCGTCGCCCGGCCAGACGTACACGAGCACGCCGTAACCGGCCTCGCCGGGGCTGCCCGGCACGAACAGGTCGAAGGTCTCCTCGCCGACCTGGATCGACTGCGTCGCCAGCCCTTCGCCGGCGCGGTCGACGTAGCGGGCGATGCGCAGCTGGGTGACCGGGCTCAGCAGGCGCGCGACCAGCTGGTCGCTTGCGGCGAGCGGCGACAGCGCGTCGAGCGTCACCGCGCGCGGGTTCTGCGGGGCGCCGTCACCGGCGAAGGCGCAGGCCGCGATCGCGATGCCCGCCAGCAGCGCGGCGATGCGGCGTGGCAGGGGGACGTACATGGGATCCAGCGTCGAAAAAGGACTGCGGCTGGATTATGCGCGCGCCAAACGAAACGGCCGCCTTGCGGCGGCCGTTTCGACAAATGCGGCAAAGCGCGCTTATTCGGCGGCGGCAGCGGCGGCGGCCGCCTTGGCCTTCGCGTGCGCGGCGAGGTCTTCCTTGATGCGCGCCTTCTTGCCCTCGAGGCCGCGCAGGTAGTACAGCTTGCCGGCGCGCACGGCGCCGCGGCGCTTGACCTGCACCGAGTCGATGATCGCGCTGTGGGTCTGGAACACGCGCTCCACGCCGTAGCCGTGCGAGATCTTGCGCACCGTGAACGAGGAGTTCAGGCCGGCGTTCTTCTTCGCGATGACCACGCCCTCGTAGGCCTGGACGCGCTCGCGGTTGCCTTCCTTGACCTTGACGTTGACGACGACGGTGTCGCCCGGGCCGAACGCCGGCAGCTGGCGCTGCACCTGGGCGGCTTCGAAGTCCTGGACGAGGGTGTTGAGCGAGGGCTTGTTCATGGGTGTGGCCTTGTTGGTATGCCGGTCGTGCCGGCTCTTGTAGCGCGAGTGCACGTGGACCCGCGTCTTGGCATCGGTGCAGCGAAGCCGCGCATTATACCGGCACTTTTTCCTGCCGCGCCAGCGCCTTACGCGCCGGCCCCCGGTTCCCCGCCCTGCCCGGCCAGGAATTCCTCCAGCAGCCGGCGGTCGGCCGGGGCCAGCGCCGCCGGGTCGAGCAGGTCCGGCCGGCGCAGGAAGGTGCGGCCGAGCGCCTGCATCCGCCGCCAGCGGGCGATGGCCGCGTGGTTGCCGGACAGCAGCACTTCCGGGACCCGGCCCAGCGGGTGGTCGACCGGCCGGGTGTAGTGCGGGCAGTCGAGCAGGCCGTCCTCGAAGCTGTCCTGGGCGGCCGATTCGGCGTCGTTCAGCGCGCCCTCCTGCAGCCGGGCCACCGCGTCGACCACCACCGCGGCCGCCAGTTCGCCGCCGGAGAGCACGTAGTCGCCGATCGACAGCTCCTCGTCGACCTCGGCCTCGAGCAACCGCTCGTCCACGCCTTCGTAGCGGCCGCAGAGCAGGACCAGGCGTTCGCGGCCGGCCAGCTCCCGCACCCTGGCCTGGTCCAGCCGGCGGCCCTGCGGGCTCAGGTAGACCACGTGCGCCGGCGCCGGGTCCGCCGCGCGGACAGCGGCGAGGCAGGCGCGCAGCGGGTCGATCAGCATCACCATGCCGGGACCGCCGCCGAACGGACGGTCGTCCACCCGGCGGTAGTTGCCCTCGGCGTAGTCGCGCGGGTTCCAGCCGTGGACCGCCAGCAGGCCGCGCTCCTGCGCCCGCCCGACCACGCCGAAGCCCGCGCACTGGGCGACGAACTCGGGGAACAGGCTGACGAGGTCGATGCGCACGATGGCGGGCTAGAAATCCGCGTCCCAGTCGACGGTGACGACGCCGGCGTCGAAATCCACCGACTTCACGTAGTCGGGCTCGGCGAACGGGATCATCCGCTCGCGCTCGCCCTGTACCACCATCACGTCGTTGACCCCGGTCGAGAACAGGTGGGAGACGGTGCCGAAGTCGGCGCCCTCGAGGTGGCGCACGCGCAGGCCCTCGAGGTCGATCCAGTAGTACTCGCCCGGCGCGGGCGGCGGCAGCGCGGAACGCGCCACCCAGACTTCGGTGCCGAGCAGGGCCTCGGCGGCATCGCGGTCCTCGATGCCGGGGAGCCTCGCAACCCCGCCCTTCGGCGTGGACCGGCCGCGCGCGCCGGACAGTGCCCGTTCCCCACCGCGCGCGTCGCGCAACGACCAGGGCTGGTAGCGGAAGATGGCGTCGGCCGGGTCGGTGAAGGACACGAGCTGCACCTCGCCGCGCACGCCGAACGCGCCGCGGATCCGTCCCAGCAGAACCTGCTTCTGCGGAGCGGAAGGCGGCGCGTCGGTCATCGCGTCGTCGGGCGCCGGGGCGCCCGCGGTCAGGCGGCGGCCTTGGCGGCCTGCTTGTACAGGTCGGCGACCTTGTCGGTCATCTGCGCGCCCTGGCCAACCCAGTGCTGCACGCGCGCCACGTCCAACTCGACCCGCTTCTCGTTGCCGGCGGCGACCGGGTTGTAGAACCCGACGCGCTCGATGTTGCGGCCGTCGCGCGCGCTGCGGCTGTCGGTGACGATGATGTGGTAGAAGGGGCGCTTCTTGGCGCCGCCACGCGTCAGGCGGATCTTGACCATTGGTGTCTCGGTGTTGCCCAGCTGCCGGGATGGCAGGGTAAGCCGGCCATTGTAAGCCATTGATCGGGCGATGGGAACCGGCCGGGTGCGGCTTCCCCGCCGGCGATCCGGATGGCCGCCCCGCCGCCAACCTCCGGACAGGAGTCCGGGCGGCGGCGCTCGAAACGCCTGTTGGCCGGTTCGAAGGCCGAAGCGTCGCCGGGCCGGTGACGCCGCGCCTCCGGCGCCCCCTCCGGCCGGGACGCGCTTACCGGAACGGCATCCCGCCGCGCGCGCCCATCATGCCCTTCATGCCGCGCATGAGCCCCTTCATGCCGCCGCCGGAGAGCTTGGACATCATCTTTTCCATCTGCTGGTACTGCTTCATCAGCTTGTTGACATCGGCCGGGGTCATGCCGGCGCCGCGGGCGATGCGGGCGCGGCGCGATCCGTTCAGCAGCGCCGGGTTGCGCCGCTCCTTCTTCGTCATCGAGTTGATGATCGCGATCATGCGCGGCACTTCCTTGCCGGTGACCTGCTGCTTCACGTGGTCGGGCACCTGGCCGATGCCGGGCAGCTTGTCCATCAGGCCCGACAGGCCGCCCATGTTCTGCATCTGCTCGAGCTGGTCGCGCATGTCGTTGAGGTCGAACTTCTTGCCCTTGACGACCTTCTCGGCCAGCTTCGCCGCCTTGTCCTTGTCGACCTGCTGCTCGACCTGCTCGACCAGCGACAGCACGTCGCCCATGTCGAGGATGCGGCTGGCGATGCGGTCCGGGTGGAAGACGTCGAGGCCGTCGAGCTTCTCTCCGGTGCCGATGAACTTGATCGGCTTGCCGGTGATGTAACGCACGGACAGGGCCGCGCCGCCGCGCGCGTCGCCGTCGGTCTTGGTCAGCACCACGCCGGTGAGCGGCAGCGCCTCGCTGAAGTGCCTGGCGGTCGTGGCGGCATCCTGGCCGGTCATCGAGTCGACCACGAACAGGGTCTCGACCGGGGCCACCGCGGCGTGCAGCGCCTTGATCTCGGCCATCATCGCGGCGTCGATCGAGGTGCGGCCGGCGGTGTCGACCAGCAGCACGTCGACGTAGGAACGGCGCGCGTCCGCGATCGCGGCGCGGACGATGTCCTCGGGCTTTTGCGAGGGATCCGACGGGAAGAACGCCACGTCGACCTGCTGCGCCAGCGTCTTCAGCTGCTCGATCGCGGCCGGCCGGTAGACGTCGGCGGAGACGACCATCACCTTCTTCCTGCGCCGCTCCTTCAGGTGCCTGGCGAGCTTGCCGACGGTGGTGGTCTTGCCGGCGCCCTGCAGGCCGGCCATGAGGATCACGGCCGGCGGCGAGACGGCGAGGTTGAGGTCGCTGGCCTGCGCGCCCATCACCGCGGTCAGCTCGTCGCGCACGACCTTGATCAGCGCCTGGCCGGGAGTCAGCGACTTCAGCACTTCCTGGCCGACCGCGCGCACCTTGATGCGCTCGATCAGCGCCTGCACCACCGGCAGCGCGACGTCGGCTTCGAGCAGCGCGATGCGCACCTCGCGGGTGGCTTCGCGGATGTTCTCCTCGGTCAGCCGGCCGCGGCCGCGCAGGCGCTCGATGGTGCCGGACAGGCGCTGGGTCAGGGACTCGAACATGGACGAAGGCCGGGCGGAAAAACGGGCGCGGATTATAGCCCGCGCCTGCGCGGCCCCCTTGAACGCAGCCCCCGCGGCGGCGTGGCGCGCGCGGCCTGTGCGACACTCGCGCGATGGCCTTCGCCCTCGTCGCCCTCGCCTGCTACCTCCTCGCCACCGCGTTGCTGGTTCGGTCGCTCGCCCGCGGCAATGCCGGCCCCCGCGGCTGGATCGCACCCGCCGGCCTCGCGCTGCTGTTCCACGCCGGTTTCCACGTCGCCGCCTGGCACGAGGCGGCGGGCCTGGACATGCATTTTTTCGCCGCGCTGTCGCTGGTCGGGCTGGGCATGGCGACGCTGACCACGCTGGTCGGCGCGAACGGCCGGCTTGCCGCGCTCGGCGGCGTGGTGTTCCCGCTCGCGGCGGCTTCGCTGCTCGGCTACGCGGCCTATGGGCACATGCGCGCGGAAGGCCTCGACTGGCGGCTGCAGCTGCACGCCTGGTGCGCGCTGCTGGCGTACGCGACGCTCGCCATCGCCGCGCTGCTGGCGATCATGCTGTGGGTGCAGGAGCGCGCGCTGCGCCAGCGCCAGGTGCACGGCTGGCGGCGCGCGCTGCCGCCGCTGACCGAGCTGGAGACGCTGCTGTTCCGGACGATCGCGGTCGGCTTCGCCCTGCTCACGGCGACCCTGCTGACCGGGGTGCTGTTCGTCGAAAACCTGCTCGCCCAGCACCTGATCCACAAGACCGTGCTGAGCGTGCTGTCCTGGCTGGCCTTCGGCTGGCTGCTGTTCGGCCGCTGGCGGTTCGGCTGGCGCGGCCGCATCGCGGTGCGCTGGACCCTGTCGGCGATGGCGCTGTTGCTGCTGGCCTTCTTCGGCAGCAAGTTCGTGCTCGAGCTGGTCCTGCACCGGGCGATCTACTAGCCAAACGCGCCGGGGTGCGCTGCGCTCACCCGGACTACTCAATTGCTTTTCCCAAACGCCGCCGTGCCCTTTCGAGCGACCGGGAGGACGGGGGCGTTGCGACCAGCGCGCCATGGAGGGCGCGCGCCCGAATCGGGGCAGGGTGAGCACGGGCGGCTTGCGCGGCAATGCCGCGCGCCCGTGCGAACGCCCGGCGCGCTGCGCCGGGCCGGGTGAGCCGCGCAGCGGCGGCCCCGACTGAGGGAAACGCAATGCCCCCGGCCTCCCGGTCGCGGGCCCACGAGCCTGTCTTTGAGCCCGTTTTGAGCCTGTAATGCCCGGGTGCGCTGCGCTTGCCGGGCTCCCTGCGGCCATCGCAACAGCCTTGCCTGATCGGCATGCGGGTGCCTGGGAAGCGCCCGACCCGCCGCGACTTGCAAGCGGCGCGGCGCTTTGCCAGCCTGCGGGCTGTCCCCGCCGACGCCCGCTGGCATGGCCCCGCCCGACGACGTGCCCGCTTCCGACGACCTGGCCGCCCACGCGCTGCCGCGCCACACCACGCCGACCTGGGAGGTCGAACTGCTGATCTCCGGCGTCGCGGTGTTCGCGATGCTGCAGCTGCCGGGCTGGCTGGGCGATCGCCTGTTCGACGTACTGCCGCGCGTGGATCCCGCATGGGGCAAGGCGCTGCAGGTCTTCGGCCTCTACCTCATCAGCGCCGCGGTGATCCTGGCCGCCACGTTCGCGATGCACCTGCTGCTGCGCGCGCAATGGATCGCCCTGGTCGGCATGCACTCGGTGCATCCGGACGGCATCCGCTGGGAGCGCCTGCGCATGGGCCCGCTGCAGCGCGCGATCGAACAACGCCGCCGCGGCGACATCCCCGCGGCGATCGAACGCGCCGACAACCGCGCCACCACCGTGTTCGCGCTGGGCGTGGTGCTCGCCACCAACCTGCTCAAGATCAGCCTGCTGTTCGCCTGCGCGCTGCTGGTGCGCTGGCTGGCCATCGCCCTGCTGGGCGTGCGCATCGACGCGATGCAGCTGGTGCTGGGCGTCCTCGCGGTCGTGATGGTCCCGTTCGCCGCCGCCAGCCTGCTCGACCGCCAGGCCGGCGCGCGACTGGCGTCCGGATCGCCGGGCGAACGCCTGCTCGGCGCCACCCTCGACGCCTATTCGCGCATGGGCATCGGCCGCCGCTCCACGGCGATGGCGCTGCACGCCAGCCACGACGGCGAGCGGCGCACCAACCTGACCGCGGCCGGGATCATCGCGGCCACGGTCATCGCGGTGCTGTTCGGCCTGGACTGGCAGGTCGCGCCGCAGACGTTCGGCCAGTACGCGGCGTTCCCCCGGGCCGATGCCCTGCCCACGCGCGCGCTCGACGGCGCC
>JBQCFN010000236.1:0-2921 GCA_051959035.1 Lysobacteraceae bacterium
GGCGACGCCGGCGCAGGGCCAACGCAAGGCTGGCGGGCGCTAGCCGGCCTGCGGTCGCCGGCCGCTCCGGCGCAGCCGCGCCACGGCAATGCGATGATCGAAGGCATGCAGGACCTGCAGACCTACCTCGTCGGCGGCGCCGTGCGCGACCGCCTGCTCGGCATCCCGCCCGGCGACCGCGACCACGTCGTCGTCGGCGCCACGCCGGCGGACATGCAGGCGCGCGGCTTCCGCGCGGTCGGGCGCGACTTCCCGGTGTTCCTGCATCCGCGCACCCACGAGGAGTACGCGCTGGCGCGCACCGAGCGCAAGTCCGGGCGCGGCTACCGCGGCTTCGTGGTCGATGCCGATCCGTCGGTCACCCTCGAGCAGGACCTCGCCCGCCGCGACTTCACGATCAACGCGATCGCCGAGCGCGACGACGGCACGCTGGTGGACCCCTTCGGCGGCGTGCGCGACCTCGAGGCGCGGGTGCTGCGCCACGTCGGCCCCGCCTTCGTCGAGGATCCTCTGCGGGTGCTGCGCGCGGCGCGCTTCCTTGCCCGCTTCGCCCCGCTCGGCTTCACCCTCGCGCCGGAAACGCTCGCGCTGATGCGCGCAATGGCCGAATCCGGCGAACTCTCCGCGCTCACGCCCGAGCGCGTGTGGCAGGAACTGGCGCGCGCGCTCGCCTCGGCGCGGCCCTCGGCGTTCCTGCGATCGCTGCACGACTGCGGCGCACTCGCGGTGGTGCTGCCGGAAGTCGACGCGCTGTACGGCGTGCCGCAGCGCGCCGACTTCCATCCGGAGGTCGACACCGGCGTGCACGTCGAGCTCGTCTGCGACATGGCGGCCACGCTTGCCCCCGGCGATGCGCTGGTCGGCTTCGCCGCGCTCACCCACGACCTCGGCAAGGCGCTCACGCCCGCGTCGGTGCTGCCCAGGCACCTCGGCCACGAGCAGGCCGGGGTGGCGCCGCTGCACGCGCTGTGCGACCGGCTGAAGGTGCCGGCCGCGCACCGCCAGCTGGCGGAGATGGCCTGCCGCGAACACCTCAACGTGCACCGCGTGTTCGAACTGCGCGCGAAGACCGTGCACGACCTGCTGGCGCGCTGCGACGGCTTCCGCCAGCCGGCGCGCATCGCCCTGCTCGCGCGGGTCTGCGAGGCCGACAAGCGCGGCCGCGCCGGCCTCGGGCACGAACCCTATCCGCAGGGCCCCGAGCTGCTGCGCCTGCAACAGGCCGCGCTGGCGGTGCGCGCGGCGGACGTGGCGCGCGAAGGCCTCTCCGGGCCCGCGCTCGGCGAAGCGCTGCGCAAGGCACGGATCCGCGCAATCCAGGCCAGCCGCGGCGCGGCCACCGAAGACCCGGCGGCCGAAGGCGACGGCCCGGACGCCGGCCGCGACCGACCCGACGGCAACGCCTGACTCACTCCGCGGTGGTCGGATCGATCACCGTGCGCACCTGGTTCACCGCGTTGGCCGGGAAGCCGCCGCGGCGCGCGTGCTCGCGCACGCTGTCCGCGTCCGGCGCCAGGTAGACGCAGTACACCTTGTCGCCCGTCACGTAGCTTTCGCGCCACTGCACCTGCGGGCCCATCTCGTTGAGCACGCCGCAGGACTTCTGCGAGATCGCCTGCAGCTCCTGCGGCGACAGCTGGCCGGCGCCGCGGATCTCGCGCTCGATGATGAACTTGGGCATGTCGCTCTCCTCCCGGCCGACGCCGGTACGGGAAGCAACGCCACCCCGCCTGGCGGGCGGCCTTCAGGCGCGCGTGAGGCGCAGCAGCAGGTCGCGCAGCGGCGTGAAGGCGGTGGCCAGGCCAAGCAGCACGCCGGCGCAGTTGGCGAGTTCGTCGGCGAAATCGAAGCTGCGGGTCGCGGTCAGCGTGCCCTGGGCGACTTCCAGCGCCATGCCGAGCGCGGCCAGGCCCAGGCCGACCCGCCACAACGCGCGTCGCTCGAACAGCTGCACCGCGCCCAACGCGAGCGCGCCGTAGCCGGCGAGGTGCTCGAGCTTGTCGCCGCCGGCAGGCACCGGCGGCAGCAGCATCGCCGGCAGCAGTTCGGCCAGCACCACCGCCGCCACCGCCGCCCACCACAGCGCCAGCCAGCGCCGCGCGTGCCGCAGCGGCTTCAGCGCGGGCGCGCGGGTCACAGCCGCCAGCTCATGTCGCCGAGCAGGAACGCGCCGCCGAACTCGACCTCGCGCGCGAAGCCCATCGCCTGGAAGCGCTCGCCCATTTCGCTGGGCAGGGTCAGCCGCTTGGCTTCCTGGCGCAGCCGGTAGACGGTTTCCTCGTCGCGCGCCTTCGCCTCGGCCTCGGCGAGGCGCTGCTCCAGCCCGTTGCCGATGAGGAAGCTCGCCTGCGAGGCGTAGCCGGCGAAATCGAAGCCGGCATTGGTGCCGGCCTCGGCCAGCGCGGTGAAATCCACCGAGGCGGTGATGTCCTGCAGGCCCGGCAGCGCCAGCACGTCGTTGCTGACGTGGTGGCGGCGGAACGCGCGCAGGGTGCCGTCGCGGCGGTCGTCGGCGTAGTACTCGCGGCGCACGTAGCCGTAGTCGACGAACAGCAGCGCGCCACGCCGCAGGCCGCCGATCACCGCCTGCAGCCAGTACGGCAGCTGCGGCAGCAGCTCGCTGCGGTAGCCGTCGGCGAAGCGGGTGTCGAGGTAGCGCTCGAGGTGGCGCACGGCGGCGGTGAGCAGGGCGTCGGCGGGGCGGTCGCTGCGCACGAAGCGGCCTTCGCCGTCGAGCGCGACGTGTTCCTCGTAGACCTCGCCCGCGCGCAGCGTGAAGCGCGTGGTCGGCAGCGCGTCGACCACCTCGTTGGCGAACAGCACGCCGCGCCAGGCGTCCTCCGGTGGACGGTCCAGCCAGGCCACGCGCGCGTTGAGGTCCGCCGGCAGCGCGGCGGCCAGCCGCTCGCGCTGGCGCTCGC
>JBQCFN010000237.1:0-4417 GCA_051959035.1 Lysobacteraceae bacterium
GCGCTCATGCGTCGCCCGCGGGCGCGTGCAGCGGCAGCGCCTCGCCCGGGTGGGCGACGCGATGCCCGCGCGCGGCCAGCGCGCGCGCTTCGTCCTCGCTCGCATAGTGGTACAGCACGCAGCGCGCGAGCAGCTCGGGCGGGTATTCGCGCTCGAGGTCGTCGATGCCGCTGTGCGACGGGTTGCCATGCAGCGCGCAGTCGTGCGCGACCAGTTCGCCGGCGTCGGCGTACTTCGCCAGCATCTCCGGAATGGGCCGGGTGTCGCCGGTCCATACCAGGCTGCCGGGCAGGCGCAGGCCGAACGCGGTATCGGGCCAGTGGTGGCGGACCGGGAACACCTCGACCCGGATGCCGCGATGCCAGAAGTGGTCGCCGACGGGCACCAGTTGGAACGCGTCCCAGAAGTTCGCGCCGCCCTCCGCGGCGACGTTCGGGTAGCTGGCCACGCGCTGCTGCAGCAGCGGCACCAGCGGCGCGGGCGCGAACAGCCGGGTCAGCCGCCGCTCGCCCCCGAAGTAGTTCGCGCCGAACAGGCGCTCGAAACCGGCGACGTGGTCGAAGTGGGCGTGGGTCAGGAACAGCGCTTCGGGGTAGCGCCGGTATTGCGCGAGCCACGCGGTCAGGCCTTCGGCGCCGCAATCGATCGCCAGCCACGGCGCGCCGTCGCGTTCGATCGCGGCCATCGCCGAGCCCAGCACGACCGCGCTGGAATTGCCGACGCCGAGGAAGCGCAGGTCCCAGCCCATGTCAGTAGCCCCGGCTCCAGGTGGCTTCGTAGGCGGCGCGCAGGCGCGCGAAATCGTGCTTGACGTCCGCCGCCGGGTGCCCTCCGCGCACCTTCAGCAGCGAGCGCCTGAGCCGGGCGAGGTTGCGCTCGCGCCAGCCGGTGGCGGGGATGCGCAGGCGGCCCTTGTCGAAGTCGATCAGCCAGCCCTGGCCGGTGGGATCGAACAGGATGTTGTGCGCGTTGAGGTCCGCGTGGTCGAGGCCGGCGCGATGGAAGCGCGCGACCAGGCGGCCGGTTTCCTCCCACGGCGCATCGTGGCCGGCGACCGCGGCGCGCTCGGCCAGCGAATGCACGTGCGCGAGCCGGTCGATCAGGATCGCCGCGCGATAGCCGGCGCCGCGGCGCCAGTAGCAGGCCGCGAGCGGGCGCGGCACCGGCAGGCCACGCGCGTGCAGCAGGCGCGCGAGGCGGAACTCGGCGAAGCTGCGCGCGCGGCTGGCGCCGTGCCAGACGTAGCGGTCGCGGCTGAAGCTCGCCGCCAGGCCGCCGCGCAGGTAATGCCGCAGCACCAGCGGCCCCAGCGGCGAATCGACGAACCACGCGCCGCCGCGCCCGGAGCCGGCGACCGGACGCGCGCGGTCGCCCCAGAAGGCGGGGGAAAACCACTCGGCCTCGACTTGCCGTCCGCGTTCGGCGTCGAACAGAATCGCGCCATACCCCTTCCCGCGCGCTTCCCGGAACGGCGTCAGGTCCTCGCTGGCGTCGAAAGCGACCATTCCCGCGAGTCTAGCAACGTCCCGACGCCCTTGAGCCCGTCCCCGCCCCGCTCGCTCTGCCTGTTGCGCCTGTCCGCCCTCGGCGACGTCACCCACGTGGTGCCGCTGGTGCGCACCCTGCAGCGCGCCTGGCCGCAGGTCGCGCTGGCCTGGATCATCGGCAAGGGCGAGCACCGCCTGCTCGACGGCCTGCCCGGGGTGGAGTTCATCGAATACGACAAGCGCAGCGGCCTGGCCGGCATGCGCGCGCTGCGCAGGCAACTGCGCGGCAGGCGCTTCGACGCGCTGCTGCAGATGCAGGTCGCGCTGCGCGCCAACCTGCTGTCGGCGTTCGTGCCGGCGTCGCGCCGGATCGGCTACGACCGCGCGCGCTCGAAGGACCTGCACGGCCTGGTGGTGCGCGAGCGCATCCCCGAGCGCCCCGGTGTCCACGTGCTGGACGCGATCGGCAGCTTCTGCGAGCCGCTCGGGCTGCGCCAGACCGAAGTCGCCTGGGACCTGCCGGTGCCGGACGAGGCGCGCGCCTGGGCGCAGGCGCAGTGGAGCTGCGAGCGGCCGGCGCTGGTGGTCTCGCCCTGCTCCAGCCACGTGCTGCGCAACTGGCGCGCCGAGCGCTACGCCGCGCTCGCCGACCACGCCGCCGCGCGCGGCTGGCAGGTGGTGCTGTGCGGCGGGCGCAGCCAGCTCGAGCGCGACACCGCCGACGCCATCCTCGCCGCCATGCGCGCGCCCGCGCTCGACCTGGTCGGCAAGGACACGCTCAAGCAGCTGCCCGCGCTGCTCGGGCGCGCGACGCTGGTGGTGACCCCGGATTCGGGCCCCATGCACATCGCCAACGCGATGGGCACCAAGGTGCTGGGCCTGCACGCGGCGAGCAATCCGGCGCGCAGCGGCCCGTACTCGGACCGCCGCTACTGCGTGGACCGCTACGACGACGCCGCGCGCCGCTTCCTCGGCAAGCCGGCCAGCGCGCTGAAGTGGGGAACGAAGATCGAGCGGCCGGGCGTGATGGACCTGGTCACGGTCGACGACGCCATCGCCGCGTTCGAACGCTTCCTCGCCGACCACCCGCGGGTCGCGCGCGGGTGAGGCTGTGGACGCTGCACCCGCGCCACCTCGACGCCAGGGGGCTGGTGGCGCTGTGGCGCGAGGGCCTGCTGGCGCGCGCCGTGCTGTGCGGGCAGACCCGCGGCTACACCCGGCACCCGCAGCTCGAGCGCTTCCGCGCCTGCGCGCGGCCGGTGGAGGCGATCGACGCCTACCTCGGCGCCGTGTGCGACGAAGCCGATGCGCGCGGCTACCGCTTCGACCGCGGCAAGCTCGGCGCCGCGCCGCCGGGCCTGCGCCTCGCGGCCAGCGAGGGCCAGCTCGACCACGAATGGCGGCACCTGCTCGCCAAGCTGGAGCGGCGCGACCCGGTGCGCCACGCCGCCGCCCGCGACCTCGCCCGGCCGGACGCGCACCCGCTGTTCGAGGTCAGCCCCGGCCCGGTCGCACCCTGGGAGCGGCCCTGAGCCCGCTCAGGGCGCGGCGCCGCCGCCGCGGTAATCCTGGTAGGACTTTTCCTCGACGTAGGCGGAACCCAGCGCCAGGTTGATCTCCTTCTTGATCCGCGCGCGCTCGTCGTTCTCGAAGTAGACGCTGCGCGCGAGGCGGATGAACTCGCCGTCGAACGCCTGCGCCTGCTCCTTGCGGCGGATGTCGTCCTCGATCTCCCACAGCCGCTCGTTCACTTCCTTGAGCTGGGCGCGCAGCTCGACGATGTCCTTGCCGGCGGCCGGATGCGCCATCCAGGTCTGCTCCAGCGCCGACAGCTCCCTGCGCACGTTGGCCAGCTTGGCGGCATCGGACATGCGCTCGGACTTGATCTGCAGGATGGCGATCTTGTCGAGCAGCTCGCCAAAGGAGACGGGGACCAGGATTTCGGACATGGGGGCGGGCCGATGGAAAGGCGGGAGTCTAGCGCGGGAGGGGCGGAGGGCCGGTGGGCCGGTGGGCCGGTGGGCCGCCGAAGCATCGCCCCCACGCCAGAGACGCAAAAGCCCCCTTGCGGGGGCCTGTGCGGAACTGGCGGAGAGGGTGGGATTCGAACCCACGGTACGCTTGCACGTACGCCTGATTTCGAGTCAGGTACATTCGACCACTCTGCCACCTCTCCGGTGGTCTGCCCCTCCGCACGCGGAAGGGCCGCAAATGATACGGGGGGCGCCGCAGGCAGACAAGCCGACCCCTGGCTGGCCGGTTGCCGGCGCGGCCGCCCCCGGACCAAGATTCCGTTCACAGCGATAAGAACCCAGCCACGACGCCGCCACATGATCGAGTTCGGACACCTGACCCATGTGGGCCTGCGCCGCGAACTGAACGAAGACACCTATTACGGCGACAGCGAGCTGGGGTTGTGGCTGGTCGCCGACGGCATGGGGGGTCACGAGTACGGCGAGGTCGCCAGCGCGCTGGCGCGCGAGGCGATCGTGCGCGAGATCCGCCATGGCACCCCGCTCGCGCAGGCGATCCGCATCGCCGACGAGGAAATCATCCGCGCATCGAAGAAGCGCAACGATGCCCTGCCGATGGGCACCACCGTGGTCGCGGCCAAGGTGTCGGGCAACCGCTTCGAGGTGGCATGGGTCGGCGACAGCCGCGTCTACCTCTGGCGCGACGGCAAGCTCGCCCAGCTCTCGCAGGACCACAGCTACGTCCAGGAACTGATCGGCCGCGGCGAGATCAGCGTGGAGCAGGCCCGCAGCCATCCGCACCGCAACGTCGTCACCCAGGCCCTCGGCGTCACGGATCCGCAGCAGCTGAACGTCGAAACGCTGTCGGGGGAGCTGGATGCCGGCATGCAGCTCCTGCTGTGCAGCGATGGCCTCACCGAGGAAGTGGACGATGGACGCATCGCCCGGACGCTCGCG
>JBQCFN010000238.1:0-3943 GCA_051959035.1 Lysobacteraceae bacterium
GCCGACATCGCCGCGGCCTCGGCCGAGCAGAGCGCGGGCATCGAGCAGGTCAACGTCGCGATCACCTCGATGGACGAGGGCACCCAGCAGAACGCGGCGCTGGTGGAGGAGGCCTCGGCCTCGGCGCGCAGCCTGGAGCAGCAGGCCGAGCAGCTGGTGCAGACGGTGGCGGTGTTCCGGGTCGACCCCGCGCGCATCGCCCAGGTCGAGCGCCCGCACGCCGAGGTGGTGGAGCTGGCCGCCCCGCGCGCGCGCAAGGCCGCCGCGGCCCCGGCCGCCCGCCCCGCCGCGCGCAGGCCGCGGGCGGCCGCCGCCAACGAGGACCGGCAGTGGGAGGAATTCTGAGCGCCGCTCAAGAATGCCGCCGTCCTGCCGATCCCTTTCCTGACGATCCAGCGAACCGCCATGAACCCGAATCCCGCCAACGCCCCCGCGTCCACCGCCCCGGCGGCCGATGAATTCCTCACCTTCGCCCTCGGCGGCGAGGAATACGGCGTCGACATCCTCAAGGTGCAGGAAATCCGCGGCTACGACGCGGTCACCCGCCTGCCCGACGCGCCCGACTACATCAAGGGCGTGATCAACCTGCGCGGCGTGATCGTGCCGGTGGTCGACATGCGGCTGAAGTTCCACCTCGCCAACGCCGACTACGGCCCGACCACGGTGATGATCGTGCTCAACGTCGGCGGCCGCGTGGTCGGCATGGTGGTGGACAGCGTGTCCGACGTGATCCGCCTGGAACCGGCGCAGATCCGCGCCGTGCCCGACATCGGCGGCGCGATCGACAAGCAGTTCCTCACCGGCATCGGCACGCTCGACGAGCGCATGCTGATCCTGCTGGACATCGAGCGGCTGATGGGCAGCGCCGAGATGGGGCTGGTCGCGCAGGCGGCCTGAGCCTTCCCCGGCCCGGCCCCGCTCCGCTCCCCGCCCCGCCCGCGGGGCGTTGTGTTCCGGCCCTCCATCGGTGGCCCTTTCCGCCGCAGGCATCCCGCCATGTCCCGTTCCCGCCCGCTCGCCGCCCTGCTTCCGCTCGCCCTGCTCTGCTGTGGCGCCGCCCGCGCGGAAGATCCGATTTCGACCGACCGCCCCGACTTCGTCGAATCCAGCAGCACGGTCGGTGCCGGCCGCTGGCAGCTGGAGACGAGCGCGGCCTGGGAGCGCGACCGCGAGGGCGGTACGCAGGCCACCACCTGGTCGACGCCGACCCTGTTGCGCGTGGGCGTGGGCGCGCAGTGGGAACTGCGGATGGAAACCGACGGCTGGCAGCACGCGCGCGTCACCGAAGCGGGCGCGGCCGCCGGCGCGAGCGGCATGGGCGACCTGTCGCTCGGCGCGAAATACCACATCGCGCACGCCGGCCCGGGCGGCGCCTCGATGGCCTGGCTGCTGCACGCCGACGTGCCCAGTGGCGCGGACGCGTTCGCCGGCCACGGCGTGCGCCCATCGCTGCGGCTCACCGCCGAATGGGCGCTGCCGCACGACACCGGCCTCGGCGTGATGGCGGGCGTGGTCCACGACAGCGACGACAACGGCCACCGCTTCGACGCCGGCATCCTGGCGATGACCGCCGGGCACGGATTCACGCCGCGGCTGCGCGGCTTCGTCGAGGTCGCCGGCCAGCAGCTGGCCGCGCGCGCGCACGGCGGCAACCTCGTCACCTTCGACACCGGCGCCACCTGGCTGCTCGACGACGACAGCCAGCTCGACGTGGCGGCCAACTTCGGCCTGACCTCGCTGGCGCCCGATCGCGCGCTCACCGTCGGCTGGTCGCGGCGCTGGTAGGCGCGCCGCGGTTGCAACTCCCGGCAGCAGCCGGACGGCAAAAAAAAACGCGCCGTCGCCGGCGCGTTTTTCGTGGTGGATGGATCCGCCGCTCAGAGCGTGAAGTCGAGCCGCACCCGGCCCTTGCCGCCGCCCGGCGCGAACTCCCACTGCTTCACCGCGGCGACGGCGGCCTTCTCGAAGGTGCGCGCCGGCTGGGCGTTGGTCACCGACACGCTGGCCACCTTGCCGCTGGGATCGACGGTGTACTCGAGTTCGACGAAGCCGGTCGTGCCGTTGCGCGCGGCTTCCACCGGGTACTGCGGTTCGACGCGCTTGGTCGGCTTCAGGTCCGCGAGGGCGGGGGCGGCGAACGAGATCGTCAGCAGGCTGAGGCCGGCCGCGAGGATCAGATGGCGCATGGGAATGGCTCCTGGTGCGTGGGGGGTTGCCCCTTCCATCGGCCGGCGCCGCACGCAGTTGAGGGGCCGGCCGGGCGACCTCGCGGATTTGTGACGCAGTCGGCAAGGACGGGGGCGCATCGGGCCTCCAGAGCGGCCGCGCGCGGCCGATGCCGGGGGAAGCCGCCGCCATCCGCGTCGGCGCCCCTGCCTAAAGTCGCGCCCCGCGCGGCCGATGACAGGGCGAGCCCCTGGCATTTCCCGAGGTCGGCATGTACACCAAACACAACAGTCCCCTGGTCGACCGCCTGCTCGGCCCATCGACCCGCCTGATGGCGCGTTTCCGCTTCGGCCAGAAGGCGATGGTGATCGGCGCGTCGTTCGTCGTGACCTGCGCGGTCCTCGCCGGCTTCGTGATCAAGGAAATCCACGACAACGTCGCCAGCGCGCAGCTCGCGCAGTCGGCGATGCACCCGGCCGACAAGCTGTTCGACGCCATGGTCGGCATGCAGCAGCATCGCAGCCTGGTGCTTGGGCAGTCCTTCAAGGTCGCGGCCTCGGCGGGCGACCTGGACCAGTCGCGCGCGATGGTCGACGAAGGCTTTTCGACCGTCGAGGGGTGGGAACGCGCCCACGTCGGCAAGCCGTCGCCGGCGCTGACCGCCGCGCGCGCGGCCTGGGCCAAGGCGCTCGGCCAGCATGCCGACGCCGCCGCCGCGGTCGCCGACCACGACGCCGCGATCACCCGCGCGCGCCTGCTGATGCGCACGCTGGACGACGAATCCAGCATGGCGCTGACCGCCGACCCGTCGGTCTACTACCTCAGCCGCGCGGTGATGGAATTGATGCCGATGCTGAGCGAGTACAGCTCGCGCCAGTCGCTGGTCGCCACCCGCGTCTCCGGCGAGGGCGCGATCTGGGCCGAGGACCGCGCCAACCTCGCGGTCGCCGACGCCATGGCCGAGTACCAGCTCAACAACATGACCGCGACCGAGTCGCAGATCGCGGGGCACGACGCCCGCCTGGCCGCGGTGTTCAAGGCGCCGATCGCCCGCGTGCGCAAGACCCTGGACGACCAGGGCGCGCTGATCAAGAAGCACGTGCTCGACGCCGAGACCCCGGACATGGCCGTGCCGGCCATGGTCGCCAGCGCCGCCGCGACCCGCCACTCGCTCAACCAGAGCTACGACGACCTCAACAGCGCGCTCGCCAAGGCGGCGGACGCCTACGTGCACGGCCTCAAGCGCGACGCCACCACCGTGGCCTGCGTGATCGCCTTCGCCCTGCTGCTCACCGCCTACCTGTTCCTCGGCTTCAGCCGCAACACCCGCACCGCGCTGGGCACCATCGAGGAAGCGGCGCTGATGCTGGCGCGCGGCCAGTTCCCCGACCGCGTCCGAGTGGACAGCCAGGACGAGCTGCGCGGCATCGGCGACAGCATGGAGCGCGCGGTGAAGACCCTGCGCCGGTTCGAGGAGGCGCAGCGCGGCCTGTTCCAGGCCCACCAGGCCGGCCAGATCAGCGAGCGGCTGGACACCGAATCGTTCGACGGGGCGTTCGGCGTGATGGCCGACGAGATCAACACCCTGGTCGCCTCGCACATCGAAGGCCAGATGCGCGTGATCGACGTCGTGAGCCAATACGCGCGCGGCGACCTGTCGCAGGACATCGAGCGCTACCCGGGCGAGAAGGCGCGCATCACCGAGGCGGTGGACGCGGTCAAGGCCGGCACGCTGGCGGTCAACGCCGAGATCAAGGCGCTGGTCGATGCCGCCGTC
>JBQCFN010000239.1:0-8554 GCA_051959035.1 Lysobacteraceae bacterium
GTAGAGGAAGCTGCCGCCGTAGGTGTGGTTGTCCGCCGGCCAGCCGATCGTGTGCACGATCCGGCCCGGCGCGACCCGCCCGGCCGGCACCTGCCACAGTTCCTTGATGCCGATCGAATAGGCCTGCGGGTCGCTGTCGGCGTCGAGCCGGAAGCGCTTGACCAGCTGCTTGGCCAGGCTGCCGCGCGCGCCTTCGGCGAGCACCGTGACCTTGGCGCGGATGTCGATGCCGGCGGTGAAGCCGGGCTTGTGGGTGCCGTCCTTCGCCACGCCCATGTCGCCGATGCGCACGCCGACCACGCGGCCGTCGTCGTCGTGCAGCGCGGCCACGGCGGCGAAGCCGGGGTAGATCTCCACGCCAAGCGCCTCGGCCTGCGGCGCCAGCCACGCGCACAGCGCGCCGAGGCTGACGATGAAGTTGCCGTGGTTGCGCATGCCGGGCGGCACCGGCAGCTTGCGGCCACCGGTCTTCGACAGCAGCCAGAACTCGTCGTCGGCCGCCGGCACGCAGACCGGCGGCGGGGCGTCGCGCCAGCCGGGCAGCAGCGCGTCGAGCGGGCCGGGCTCGATCACCGCGCCGGACAGGATGTGCGCGCCGACGGTCGCGCCTTTCTCGATCACGCAGACGCTGATGCCGGGGTTGAGCTGCTTGAGCCGGATCGCGAAGGCGAGGCCGGCCGGCCCGGCGCCCACGGTGACGACGTCGTACTCCATCACGTCGCGTTCGACGTCGGGCGTGTTGGCGTTCATGCGGGTTCCTCCGGGAATCGGCCGATTTTCCCCGGTTTGCGGCAGGCGCGGCAAATCGGCTGGCGGCCGCGCCGGTGGCGGGCTAGGGTCGCGGGATGCCGTCGCCCCCCCTGCCGCTGCCTGGCGCCACGCTCGCCTTCGACCCGCGCTGGCTGCCGGCCGCGGAAGCGGACGCGCTGTTCGCCGCGCTGCGGGCGCAGGTGCCCTGGGAAGTGCACCGGATCCGCCTGTTCGGGCGCGAGGTCGATTCGCCGCGGTTGTCCTGCTGGATCGGCGACGCCGATGCCGTCTACACCTATTCGGGCACGCGCTTCGTGCCGCACCCGTGGCTGCCGGTGCTGCAGGCGGTGCGCGCGCGGCTGGCGCGCGAACTCGGGGTCGGCTTCAACAGCGTGCTGGCCAACCTCTACCGCGACGGCCGCGACGCCATGGGCTGGCATGGCGACGACGAGCCCGAGCTCGGCGCGCAGCCGGTGATCGCCTCGCTGAGCCTGGGCGCGACGCGCCGCTTCGTGCTCAAGGCACGCGGCCCGGCGGCGCAGCGGCTCGCGCTGGAGCTCCCGCACGGCAGCCTGCTGGTGATGGCCGGCGATACCCAGCGGCGCTACCGGCACGCGCTGCCACGCACCGCGCGGGCGGTGGGTCCGCGCATCAACCTCACGTTCCGCCGCGTGCGCGGCGGGCCCTGACTCAGCGCGCGCCGCCAGGCCGCGCCGCGGCGTTGCCGCTGGCCAGCACCCAGCCGTCGATGTCGTGCGCGACCTGCGCCAGCGCGTGGCCGAGCGTCGCGGCGACCGTCGCGGTGTCCGTCGCCGGCGCCTGCACCCGCTGCAGGAAGGTGCGGCTGGCGACCACGCCCTGGTCGCGGGTCGACAACAGCTTGGCGCTGACCTCGACCACCGCGTCGGGCATCGGGGCGCCCGCGTATTCGGCCTCGAAGCGGCGCAGTTCCATCACCAGCGTGTAGTCGGCGGCGATGCCGCTGCCCTGCCGGGCGACGGCGCGCGGCGTGCCCGCGTCTTCCAGCGAGTGCAGCACCGCGTTCTCGAGCTGGTCGGCGGGGCTGCGCGCCCAGCTCGCGCCCTTGTAGACCTGCAGCTCGCCGGGCGTGGGCCGCACCGCGATGCGGGTGCCGTCGAGCAGGCGGCTGGCTTCGGGCCGCGCGATCGCCAGTTGCCAGTCGGCGCGCGGCCAGGCGGGATCGGCCTGCACGGCGGGCTCGGGCGCGTACACCGTCGCCGGCACGCGCGCGCCGCCGACCAGCGCGCAGCCCGGCAAGGCCAGCGCGAACAGGCTCGCCGCCAGCGCGGCCGCCTTCGAAGTGGTTGCGGATCCGCGGTTCCAGGTGGCGGTCATTTCGGCTCGAACTCCTTCGGCGCGTCGCGGCCCAGCAGGTAGCGCGTGGGGTTGCCCTCGAGGCGGTCGCTGACGTGGCGCAGGTCGCGCACCAGCGCGCGCAGTTCGGCGAGGGTCGGGCCGAGCTGGGCGAGGCCGTCGTTGGCGAAGCTGTGGATGGCCGCGCGGTTCTCGCCGAGGATGCCGTTGGCGTTCGCCGCGGCGGCGTCGAGGTGGGTGAGGGTGGCGTCGAGCTTGCCGACCAGCACCGGCAGCCTGTCGACCAGCTCGCGATCGACGTCGCCGACCGTGCGGTTGGTGGTGGCCAGCGTCTGGTTCAGCTGCTCGCTGGCCTGGCGCGCGTTGGCGATCAGCGCGCGCAGGTCCGCGCGCTGGTCGGAGATGGTGCCGGTCACCGCGTCGAGGTGCGCGAGGGTGTCGTTGATGTGGCGGACGTTTTCCTCGCTCAGCACCTCGTCGAGGCGGGCGACCAGGCGGTTGGCGGTGTCGGCGATGTTCTGCAGCGCCGAGGCCTCGGTGCGGATCACCGGCGCGTCGCGATGGTCGACGTCGACCAGCCGCGACGCGCGCGGGCTGCCGCCGGTGAGCTGGATGAAGGGCACGCCGGTGAGGCCGGTGATCGACAGCTTGGCGCGCGTGTCCACCTTCACCGGGATCTCGGCCTTGAGCTTGAGCCGGGCGACGACCCGGCGCGGGTCGCGCGGGTCGAGGTCGAGCGCCTGCACCGTGCCGACCGCGATGCCGTTGTACTGCACCGAGCTGCCTTCGGTCAGCCCGGTCACCGGCTCGGTGAACACCACCTGGTAGTCCTGCCAGTTGCGCTCGGAGGAATACTTGGCCGCCCACAGCCCGAACAGCAGCAGCGCGGCGGCGGTGGCGAGGGTGAAGGCGCCGATCAGGACGTAGTTGGCCTTGGTTTCCATCTCACGCTCCCGTGCGCAGTGCGGCGCGGCACTCGCGCGCGGCGCGGCCGCGCGGCCCGTTGAAGTATTCCCGCACCCATGGATGGTCGAGCCGTTCCAGCTCCGCGACCGGCGCCACCGCGATCACCCTGCGGTCCGCCAGCACCGCCACGCGGTCGCAGATAGCGTACAGGGTGTCGAGGTCGTGGGTGATGAGGAACACGGTCAGCCCGAGCGCCTGCTGCAGCGTGCGGATCAGGTGGTCGAACGCGGCCGCGCCGATCGGGTCGAGCCCGGCGGTGGGCTCGTCGAGGAACAGCAGCGGAGGATCCAGCGCGAGCGCGCGCGCGAGGCCGGCGCGCTTGCGCATGCCGCCGGACAGCTGCGCGGGCAGCTTGTCGATCGCGTCCGCGGGCAGGCCGGCGAGCTTCACCTTCAGCAGCGCCAGCTCGTAGCGCAGCGAGTCCGGCAGCTCCGGGTGGTGCTCCTTCAGCGGCACCTGCACGTTCTCGCCCACGGTGAGCGAGGAGAACAGGGCGCCGTCCTGGAACAGCACGCCGCTGTTGCGCTCGATGTGCAGGCGGGTCCCGGGGTCGGGCGAACGCGCGTCCACGCCGAGCACCTCGATCGCGCCGGCGTCGGGCGTGCGCAGGCCGATGATCGAACGCATCAGCACGGACTTGCCGCTGCCCGAGCCGCCGACCACGCCGAGGATCTCGCCGCGGCGCACGTCGAGGTCGAGGCCTTCGTGCACCACCTGCTCGCCGAAGCGGTTGGCCAGGCCGCGGACGCGGATCACCGGGGCCTCGGCTCCTGCGTGCGTCGCCGCCATCACCAGCCCACCTGCATGAACCAGATCGCGGCGATCGCGTCGAGCACGATCACCAGCGAGATGGTCTGCACCACGCTCGAGGTGGTGCGCTCGCCGACCGACTGCGCGGTGCCCTGCACCTGCAGGCCCTCCAGGCAGCCGATCAGGCCGATCACCAGCGCGAACACCGGCGCCTTCGACAGCCCGACCAGGAAGTGGCGCAGCTGCAGGGTGTCCGACATCCGCGCCAGGTACGCGGGCGAGGGGATGTCGAGCGCGAGCGCGCCGACGGTGAGGCCGCCGAGCAGGCCGGCGACGTCGGCGATGAAGGTGAGCAGCGGCAGGGTCAGCACCAGCGCGACCAGGCGCGGGGCGACCAGCAGGTCGACCGGGTCCATGCCGAGCGTGCGGATCGCGTCGACCTCCTCGCGGGCCACCATCGAGCCGATCTGCGCGGTGAACGCGCTGGCGGTGCGGCCGGCGAGCACGATCGCGGTGAGCAGCACGCCGAACTCGCGCAGGAAAGCCACGCTGACGAGCTCGACCACGTAGATCGTCGCGCCGAAGTCCTCGAGGATGTTGGCGCCGAGGAAGGCGATCACCGCCCCGACCAGGTAGGACAGCAGCGCCACCAGCGGCACGGCGTCCAGCCCGACCTGCTCCATGTGGAAGACGGTGGAGGTGAGGCGGAAGCGGCGTGGTTCGCGCGCCATGCGGGCGAACTTGACCAGGTTCTCGCCGAGGAAGCTGACCAGCGCGACGATCTCGCGCGCATTGTCGTAGACCGCGTAGCCGAGCCGGCCGAGCGCCGCGGCGACGCCGTATTCGCGCCGCCGTGGCGGACGCTCGTCGGCGACGTCCTCGATCGCCGCCACCAGCGCGTGGTGTTCGGGGCGGAACGCGAATCCGTCGAAGTCCAGCTCGCGCCGGCGGGCGTAGCGCAGCAGCTGCAGCACGCCCAGCGAATCCAGCCGCTCGACGCCGCTCGCGTCGACGGTGCGCACCGCCTCGGGGGCGTCGCGCAGCAGGCTCGAGATGGCGTTGGCGTGCGCCAGCGTCCAGCGCCCGGCGAGCAGCAGGCGGCCGGGTGCGTCGTCGAAGCGGGTGCTCGGTGAGATGCGGGCGCTCAATGCGAGGGCTGGCGACGTGGCTGGGGCGAGCATACCGTGCCCGCGCATCCCGTCGCGATGCCGTGCAGGCGCCAGCCCGCCGCGTCGGCGTGCGATGCTTGGCCCCATGTCCCAGCTCCGCCACAACGGCACCCACGGCTACGCCGCGCGCCTGGCCTTCATGGTCGAGCTCGCCGAGCACCTGCACGCCTACGGCACCACCGCGCAGCGCCTGGAGGGGGCGCTCAAGGCGGTCGCTTCCAGGCTCGGGCTCGAATGCGAACCGTGGTCCAACCCGACCGGGCTGATCCTCAGCTTCAGCGACCCGATGCGCCCGCCGGGCGAGGGCGACACCACCCGCGTGATCCGCCTGCCGCCCGGCGACACGAACCTGGCGCGGCTGTGCGAAGCCGACCGCATCGCCGAGGACGTGATGGCCGGGCGCATGGACCTCGCGGCCGGGCACGCCGCGCTGCGCGCGCTCGATCGCCCCCCGGGCCCGGGCGCGAAGGCGATGCAGGGCCTGGCCTTCGGCCTGGCCTCGGCGGCCGTCGCCGGCCTGCTGCGCCTGCCGTGGCTGGACATCGCCACCGCCGGCCTGACCGGGCTGCTGATCGCGGGGCTCGACCTGCTCGCGCAGTCGCGCCCGCAGCTGCGCGAGGCGGGCGAGGCGATCGCGGCGCTGGTCGCGGCCTTCGTGGTGGTGCTGGTGGCGAGCTTCGTCGGCCCGCTCAACCTCAACACGGTGATCATCGTGTCGCTGATCGTGCTGGTGCCGGGCATGAGCCTGACCAACGCCGTCAACGAGCTCACCAGCCAGCACCTGGTGTCCGGCACCGCGCGCTTCGCCGGCGCGCTGGCGACGGTGATGAAGCTGACCGTCGGCACCCTGATCGCGCTCTACCTCGCCGAGTTGCTGCGGCTGGCGCCGCAGGTGCACGCCTCGCGTCCGCAGCCCGACGTGGTCGAATGGGTGTCGCTGCTGGTCGCGGCGTTCTCGTTCGCGGTGCTGTTCCGCACCGCGCGCCGCGACTATCCGCTGGTGATGGCCGCCGCCGCCGCGGGCTACCTCGTCTCGCGCCTGGCCGGCACCGCGTGGGGCAGCCCGGTCGGGATCTTCCTGTCCGCGCTGCTGCTGACCGCCGCCGGCAATGCCTACGCGCGCTGGATCAAGCGCCCGGGAGCGCTGGTGCGCGTGCCCGGCATCCTCATGCTGGTGCCGGGCAGCGCCAGCCTGCGCGGCGCGATGACCCTGATGCAGCGGCAGGACATGGCCGCCGGGCAGAGCGCCGCGCTGACCGTGCTCAACATCCTGCTCGCGCTGATCGCCGGCCTGCTGTTCGGCAACCTGCTGGTGGCGACGCGGCGCAACCTGTGAGGCCGGGCTTCCTGCGACAGGTGGCGCGCGCCGGCGTTTCTGGCAGGAGCGGCTCACAGCCGCGAGCGTCTTGCGCGTGCCCATGCACGGGCGCACCCCGCGCCACGACCCAGGAGCTCGCGGCTGCGATCCGCGCCTGCGAAGAGCGGCGTCCGACGATGCGCCGTTTCCGGGAGAGGGCGGTGTGCGTGGACATGGAAAAGCCGCCCGGGGGCGGCTTTTCCGGTCCTGCCGCATCCTGCCCGTGGCTTACTTGATCAGGAACTCGTCCAGCTTGCGGCCCTTCGCGGTCTCGGTGGCCAGCCAGCGCGGCTGCTTGCCGCGGCCGGTCCAGGTTTCCTTCGGGTTGGCCGGGTTGCGGTACTTCGCCGGAACCTTGCCGAGCTTGCGACCGGCCGCCCCCGCGCGCGGCTTCGCCGCTTTCGTGGCGCTCGCGCCGCCGAACAGCTCGGCGATCGAATAGCCCTCGGATTCGGCCAGCGCGCGCACCTTCTTGCGCACTGCCGCGATCGGCTTGCGCTTGCTCAGCGTGGTCTTGCGCTTCTTCGCCTGGTTGATCAGGACGTCGAGCTCCTTCGGCGACAGGCGGTTGATGTCGATGGACATGGGGGCTCCGGAAAATGGAATGAAAAGTCCGGCCACGCCGGAACGGCCGATCTTAACCAGCCGCGCGCGGCGGTGAAACCCCGCGCAATATGCAGGGATAATCCGGGGCGATAATCCGCGCGGATTATCCCGCCGCGATCCCCAGCCGCGCGAACAGCGCAGCGCGGTCGAGTTGCTCGGATTCGGACGCACTGCGCGCGCGGTATTCGAAGGTGCCGGCGGCGAGGCCGCGCTCGGACACCACCACCCGGTGCGGGATTCCGACCAGCTCGATGTCGGCGAACATCTGCCCGGGCCGCAGGCCGCGGTCGTCGAGCACCACCTCGATGCCGGCGGCCTGCAGCTCGCGGTACAGCGCGTCCGCGGCCGCGGCAACCGCCTGGTCGCCCTTCGGGTTGATCATGCACACCGCCACCCGCCACGGCGCCATCGCCTCGGGCCAGGCGATGCCGGCGGCGTCGTGGTGCTGCTCGATCGCCGCGGCGACGATGCGTGACACGCCGATGCCGTAGCAGCCCATCAGCGGGTGCACGGCCTTGCCGTTGGCATCCAGCACGGTGCAGCCCATCGCCGCGGAATAGCGGTCGCCGAGCGCGAACACGTGGCCGACCTCGATGCCGCGCGCCACCGCGAGCGTGCCCTTGCCGTCGGGCGAGGGATCGCCCGGGACGATGTTGCGGATGTCGGCGACCAGCGCCGGCTCGGGCAGGTCGCGGCCCCAGTTGACGCCGGCCAGGTGGTAGCCGGCCTCGTTGGCGCCGGCGACGAAGTCGGCCATCGCGGCGACGGTGCGGTCGGCGATGACGGTAACCGGCCGCGCAGGGTCCACCGGGCCGAGGAAGCCCGGTTCGCAGCCCAGGTGCTCGAGGATCTCCGCCTCGGTGGCGAGGCGGTACTCGGCCAGCCCCGGCAGCTTCGCCAGCTTGATCTCGTTGACGGCATGGTCGCCGCGCACCAGCGCCAGCACGAAGCCCTGCTCGCCCATCACCGCGATCGCCTTGACCGTGCGCTGCAGGGCCATGCCGAGCAGCGCGGCGACGTCCTCGCAGGTCTTCTGGGTGGGCGTGGCAACCTTGCGCATGGTTTCCGCCGGCGCGGGGCGCGGGCCTGGCGCGAGCGCCTCGGCGAGCTCGACGTTGGCCGCGTAGTCGGACGCGTCGGAGAAGGCGAGCGCGTCCTCGCCGCTGTCGGCGAGCACGTGGAATTCGTGCGAGGCGCTGCCGCCGATCGCGCCGGTGTCGGCGGCGACCGCGCGGAAGCGCAGGCCAAGGCGGCTGAAGATGCGCCCGTAGGTGTCGTACATGTTGCGGTACTCGGCCGCCAGCGAATCGGCGTCGAGGTGGAAGGAGTACGCGTCCTTCATCAGGAACTCGCGCGCACGCATCACGCCGAAGCGCGGGCGGATCTCGTCGCGGAACTTGGTCTGGATGTTGTAGAAATTGACCGGCAACTGCCGGTAGCTGGCCAGCTCGTTGCGGGCGAAGTCGGTGATCACGTCCTCCGCGGTCGGGCCGTAGCAGTAGCCGGCTTCCTTGCGGTCGCGGATCTTCAGCAGCTGGCCGCCGAACTTCTGCCAGCGCCCGGTCTCCTCCCACAGCTCCTGCGGCTGGATGGTCGGCATCAGCAGCTCGATCGCGCCGGC
>JBQCFN010000240.1:0-3359 GCA_051959035.1 Lysobacteraceae bacterium
ACGCGCACGGTGATCGTCGACGAGATCCACGCGCTGGTCGCGAGCAAGCGCGGCAGCCACCTCGCGCTGTCGCTGGAGCGGCTGGAGGCGCTGGCCGGGCGCAAGCTCGCACGCGTCGGCCTGTCGGCGACGCAGAAGCCCATCGATGAAGTGGCGCGCTTCCTGGTCGGCGCGCCCGCCGTCGCCGCGGACGGCACGCCCGACTGCGCCATCGTCGACATCGGCTACACCCGCCAGCGCGACCTCGCGCTCGAGCTGACGCCGGTACCGCTGCAGACCGTGATGTCCAACGAGCATTGGGACCTCACCTACGCGCGCATCGCCGAACTCGTCGACGCCCACCGCACCACGCTCGTCTTCGTCAACACCCGCCGCATGGCCGAGCGCGCCGCGCGCCACCTCGCCGAGAAGCTCGGCAAGGAACACGTCGCCGCGCACCACGGCAGCCTGTCGAAGGAGCTGCGCCTGGATGCCGAGCAGCGGCTCAAGGCCGGCCAGCTGAAGGTGCTGGTGGCGACCGCGTCGCTCGAGCTCGGCATCGACATCGGCGACGTCGACCTGGTCTGCCAGGTCGGCTCGCCGCGCGCGATCTCGGCGTTCCTGCAGCGCGTGGGCCGCTCCGGCCACTTCGTCGGCGGCGTGCCGAAGGGGCGGCTGTTCCCGACCACGCGCGAGGAGCTGGTCGAATGCGCGGCGCTGCTCGACTGCGTGCGCCGCGGCGAGCTCGACGCGCTGGTCATGCCGGTCGCGCCGCTCGACGTGCTGGCGCAGCAGGTCGTCGCCGAGGTGTCCTGCGCCGAGTGGGACGAGGACGCGCTGTACGACTGGCTGCGCCGTGCCTGGCCGTATGCGCGGCTGGCGCGCAAGGACTACGACGCGGTGGTGCGCATGCTCGCCGAGGGCTTCACCACCCGCCGCGGCCACCGCGCCGGCTACCTGCACCGCGACGCCGTGCACCGCCGCCTGCGCGGGCGCAAGGGCGGGCGCATGACCGCGGTGATGTCGGGCGGCACCATCCCCGACACCGGCGACTACACCGTGCTGCTGGAACCGCAGGCGACGGTGATCGGCAACGTCAACGAGGATTTCGCCATCGAGAGCATGGCGGGCGACATCTTCCAGCTCGGCAACGCCAGTTACCGGGTGCTGAAGGTGGAACCCGGGCGCATGCGGGTGGAGGACGCGCAGGGCGCGCCGCCGAGCATCCCGTTCTGGCTGGGCGAGGCGCCGGGGCGGACCGACGAGCTGTCGGCCGGGGTATCGCGCCTGCGCGGGGACGTCGCGGCGCGCCTGCGTGGCGACGCGCCCGCGGAAGCCCCGGCGGCAGCCCTGGCGGGCGAGGCGGGCGCGGCGCCGCTGCTGCATCCGGGCGAGGGCGCGAGCGCCTTCGCGCCCGGGCACGTCGAGGCCACCCTGCGCTGGCTCGCCGATGAGGTCGGCCTCGGCGACAACGCCGCCCGCCAGCTGGTCGACTTCCTCGGCCGCCAGCTGGCCTCCACCGGCGTCATGCCCACGCGCGAGTGCCTGGTGCTCGAGCGCTTCTTTGACGAATCGGGCGGCACCCAGCTGGTCATCCACACGCCCCATGGCAGCCGGCTCAACCGCGCCTGGGGCCTGGCGCTGCGCAAGCGCTTCTGCCGCAAGTTCAACTTCGAGCTGCAGGCGGCGGCGACCGAGGACGCGATCGTGCTGTCGCTCTCGACCAGCCACAGCTTCCCGCTGATCGAGGTGGCGCAGTACCTGCACTCGTCCTCGGCCGAACACATCCTGGTGCAGGCGCTGCTGGACGCGCCGCTGTTCGGCGCGCGCTGGCGCTGGAACGCCACCACCGCGCTGGCGCTGCCGCGCTTCGTCGGCGGCAGGAAGGTGGCGCCGCAGCTGCAGCGGATGAAGTCCGAGGACCTGCTGGCGACCGTGTTCCCCGACCAGGTCGCGTGCCTGGAGAACATCGTCGGCGAGCGCGAGATCCCCGACCATCCGCTGGTCGCGCAGACGCTGGACGACTGCCTGCACGAGGCGATGGACACCGAGGGCTGGCTGCGGCTGCTGCGCGACATCGAAGGCGGCCGCGTGCAGGTGGTCGCGCGCGACCTGACCGCGCCGTCGCCGTTCGCCGGCGAAGCGCTGAGCGCGCGGCCGTACGCCTTCCTCGACGATGCGCCGCTGGAGGAGCGCCGCACCCAGGCGGTGCAGTCGCGCCGCTTCGACGCGGAGGACGCCAGCGACCTCGGCCGGCTCGACCCGGGCGCGATCGAGGAGGTGCGCGCGCAGGCGTGGCCGGAAGTGCGCAGCGCCGACGAGATGCACGAGGCGCTGATGGGGCTGGGGTGCGTGACCGCCGACGAGGCGGCGGCCAGCGGCTGGGACGGCTGGCTCGCGCAGCTGGCGAAGGCGCACCGCGCCACCCGCGTGCAGCCGACAGGGGACGCGGGAGCGCTGTGGTTCGCCGCCGAGCGCCTGGCGCTGGCCGACGCAGTGCATCCGGGCGCCCTGCGCGTCCCCGCCATCGACGCGCCGGCCGAATTCGCCGGTGCGTGCGGGCGCGAGGAGGCGCTGGTCGAACTCGTGCGTGCGCGCCTGACCGGCCTCGGCCCGGCCACTGCCGAGGCGCTCGCCGCCGCGCTCGCCGCGCCGCGCGGCGACGTGGACCTCGCGCTGCTCAGGCTGGAAGGCGAGGGGTACGTGATGCGCGGCCGCTTCACGCCGGCCACGTACTCCGGCGATGGCGCCGAGGAATGGTGCGAGCGCCACCTGCTCGCGCGCATCCACCGCTACACGGTCGGCAAGCTGCGACGCGAGATCGAGCCGGTCGAGCCGCGCGACTTCATGCGCTTCCTGTTCGACTGGCAGCGCGTGTCGAAGGCGGCGCGGGTGAGCGGGCCGGAGGCACTGGCGGGCGTGCTCGCCCAGCTGGAAGGCTTCGAGGCGCCTGCGGGCGCGTGGGAAGGCGAGTTGCTGCCCTCGCGCGTGGCCGACTATTCCATCTCCTGGCTCGACGACCAGTGCACCGCCGGCCGCATCGCGTGGACGCGCCTGCGCGCCGCGGCGTCCGACGGCGGCGGGCGCGGCGCGACCTCGCCGGTGCGCGCCACCCCGATCGTGCTGCTGCCGCGCCGCCAGCTGCCGCTGTGGACCCGGCTGGCAGCCGGCGCGCGCGAGGACGAGCCGCCGCTGTCCTCGCGTGCGCGGAAGGTCGCCGACGCGCTCGGCGAGCACGGCGCGTCGTTCTTCGACGAACTGGTGCAGGACGCGCGCCTGCTGCAGACCGAGCTGGAGGACGCGCTGGCCGAACTGGTCGCGCGCGGCCGGGTGACCTGCGACAGCTTCGCGGGATTGCGCGCGCTGCTGGTGCCGCAGGC
>JBQCFN010000241.1:0-5150 GCA_051959035.1 Lysobacteraceae bacterium
GGCACCACCGACTGGGGCAACCTGATGCTGATCGACGGCGCGGTGATGCTCACCACGCGCGACAACTTCCTCTACCACGAGATGATGTCGCACCCGGCGTTTAGAATGGCGCCCCAGCCCAGCGCCGCCGCCAGCGGCCCCGAGGACACCGCCGATGCCGACCTGGTCGCCCGACCAAGCCCGCAAGACCTATTCGATCCCGCACTGGGCCGGCGGCTATTTCGACGTGGACGACGCGGGCCGGATCGTGGCGCGGCCGCAGGGCGCGGCCGGGCCGGCGATCGCGCTCGCCGACGTGGTCGACGCCGCGCGCGCCGATGGCGCGCAGCTGCCGTTGCTGGTGCGCTTCCCGGACATCCTCGGCGACCGCCTGCGCCAGCTGCAGCAGGCGTTCGCGAAGGCGCAGGCCGAATGGGACTACGCCGGCGGCTACACCGCCGTCTATCCGATCAAGGTCAACCAGCACGCGGGCGTGGCCGGCGTGCTGGCCGCGCACGCCGGCGAGGGCTTCGGCCTGGAGGCCGGCAGCAAGCCCGAGCTGATGGCGGTGCTGGCGCTGTCTCGGCCGGGCGGGCTGATCGTGTGCAACGGCTACAAGGACCGCGAGTACATCCGCCTCGCGCTGATCGGGCGCAGGCTCGGGCTGGAGACCTTCATCGTGGTCGAGAAGCCCTCCGAGCTGCCGCTGATCCTCGACGAGGCGAAGGCGCTCGGCGTCACCCCGGGCATCGGCGTGCGCATGCGCCTGGCCTCGCTCGGCGCCGGCAAGTGGCAGAACAGCGGCGGCGACAAGGCCAAGTTCGGCCTCTCGCCGCGCCAGGTGCTCGACCTGTGGAAGGCCTTGCGCGACGCCGGCATGGGCGACTGCCTGCAGCTGCTGCACTTCCACATGGGCTCGCAGATCTCCAACGTGCGCGACATCGCCAACGGCATGCGCGAGGCGGTGCGCTACTTCGTCGAGCTGTCGCGGCTCGGCGCGCGGGTGCGCTACATGGACGTCGGTGGCGGGCTCGGCGTGGACTACGAGGGCACGCGCTCGCGCAGCTACTGCTCGATCAACTACGGGCTGGACCAGTACGCCGGCAACATCGTGCAGCCGCTGGCCGAGGCCTGCGACCGCCACGCGCTGCCGCCGCCGCGCATCGTCACCGAATGCGGCCGCGCGATGACCGCGCACCACGCGGTGCTCATCGCCAACGTCGCCGAGGTCGAGCGCGCGCCGGAGGGCCGGGTGCCGCCCGCGCACGCCGACGAGCCGCTGGCGATCACCCACCTGCGCGAGCTGCACGCCGAGCTCGACGCGCGCCCGCCGGTGGAGCTGTTCCACGACGCCCAGTACCGCCACGCCGAGGGCCTGTCGCTGTTCGCCCTCGGCCAGCTCGACCTCGCCCATCGCGCGCGCATCGACGACCTGTTCTACGCGATCGCGCACGGCGTGCGCGCGCGCCTGGACGTGCGCGAGCGCAACCACCGCGAGCTGCTCGACGAACTCAACGAGCGCCTGGTCGACAAGTACTTCGTCAACTTCAGCGTGTTCGAGTCGATGCCGGACGTGTGGGCGATCGACCAGGTGTTCCCGATCGCGCCGATCGAGCGCCTGGCCGAGGAACCGGACCGGCGCGGCGTCATCGCCGACATGACCTGCGACTCCGACGGCAAGGTCGACAGCTACGTCGAGGACGAGGGCCTGGACAGCTCGCTGCCGCTGCACGCGCCGCGCCCGGGCGAGCAGTACCGGCTCGGCTTCTTCCTGGTCGGCGCCTACCAGGAGATCCTCGGCGACATCCACAACCTGTTCGGCGACACCGACGCGGTCGCGGTGCGTCCCGACGGCCACGGCGGCTTCGAGATCAGCCAGCAGCGCCGCGGCGACACCACCGACGTGATGCTCGACTACGTCGGCTACCGGCTCGACGCGCTGCGCGCGGCCTATCGCGCGAAGGTCGAGGCCGCCGGCTTGCCCGATGCCGAAGCGCGGCGCCTCGGCGACGCGCTGGAGGCGGGGCTCACGGCGTACACCTACCTCAGCGACGAGCCGCTCGGCTAGACTTCGCGGGCGCGCATCGACGCGCCTCCAGCGCAAGGACGCCAAGGTGCGGCTCTCCGGTCTCGACCTGCTGCGCGCGATCGCCATCGCGTGGGTGATGTTCTTCCATTCGTTCCTGGTCGGCGGCCTCGGCCCGACATGGGAATGGCTGTCGCGCGACGGCTGGATGGGCGTCGACCTGTTCTTCGTCCTCAGCGGCTACCTGATCGGCCGCCAGGTCCTCGGCCCGCTGGCGCGCGGCGAGCCGCTGCTGCTGCGCGACTTCTACGTGCGGCGCGCCTTCCGCATCCTGCCGGCGTTCTGGGTGGTGCTGGCGCTCTACCTCGGGGTGCCCGCCTTCCGCGAAGCGCCGGGGCTCGAGGCGTGGTGGAAGTTCGCCTCCTTCATCGTGAACTTCACCATCGACTACACGCGCAACCAGGCGTTCTCGCACGCATGGTCGTTGTGCGTGGAGGAGCATTTCTACCTGGTCTTTCCGCTGCTGGCGGCATGGCTGGCCCGACGCGGGGATGCGCGTCGGGTGGTGCTGCTGGTCGGAGCGATGGTCGCCGGCGGGATCGCCTTGCGCGCCGGGGTCTGGCTGCACGACAGCGGGCTGGCATCGACGCGCAACTGGTTCATCGAGGACCTCTACTACCCGACGTGGGCTCGCCTGGATGGCCTGCTGGCCGGCGTCGCGCTGGCGACCGTGCAGGTGTACCGACCGGGCGTCTGGGCGCGGCTCGGGGAACGCGCCGATGCCTGCCTGATGGCCGGCGTGGCGCTGCTGGCGCTTGCGGCCTGGGTGTGCGCGAACCGGGTCGGCCTGCTCGCGAATACGCTCGGCTGGCCGGCGATTGCGGTGGCCCTGGCATGCCTGGTCGCCGCCGGCGCCCAGCCGCGCGGCCTCCTCGGGCGCCTGCGCGTGCCGGGGGCGGCCTGGCTCGCGACGGTGTCCTACAGCCTCTACCTCGTGCACAAGCCGATCTACCATCTCGTATCGATGGCGACCGGCGACGCGCTGCACGGCGTCGCTGCCTTCGCGGCCTATGCGCTGGCGTCGCTGTGCGGCGGCGCACTGCTGCATTACCTGGTCGAACGCCCCGGCCTGCGGTTGCGCGATCGCGTGCTGTCACGCCGCCGCCCGGCCCTCGCCACCGCCCCGGCCTGACCATGTCGACGAAACGCTTCCTGGTGCTCACCCTGCGCACGCCGCGGTTCGATCCGGCGGTGATCGCGCCGCACTACGCCCATCTCGACCGCCTGCGCGCGGCCGGCGTGCTTGAGCTGGCGGGGCCGTTTCCCGACCGCACGGGTGGCGCCTACGTCCTGCGCGTGGAGTCGCTGGACGAGGCGCGGGCGCTCGCCTTCGCCGATCCCTTGCACACGAGCGGCGCGTCCGACGTCAGCGTGCGGGAATGGAACGCGGCGTAGCGGTGTCTTCGCAAGCACGGCTCAGGGGAGCGAACCCGTGGCGGCGGGCTCCTGCACGCCCCACGACGGCCAAAAGCGCGGCGGCAAGCCGCTCCTGCCAAGGCCGGTGCGACAGGCCGCCGGGCGACGCTAGGCGTCGCGGTGCAGCTGGAAGCCGGCGAAGGACTGTCGCACCGGCATCAGCTCCAGGCGGTTGACGTTGAGGTGCGGCGGCAGGGTGGCGATCCACCACAGCGTGCCGGCGATGTCCTCCGCGGTCATCGACTCGACGCCCTGGTACAGCGCGTCCGACGCGGCCTGGTCGCCGTGGGTGCGCACGAGGGTGAACTCGGTCTCCGCCATGCCCGGCTCGAGCGCGGTCACCCGCACGCCGGTGCCGTGCAGGTCGCTGCGCAGGTTGAGCGAGAACTGGCTGACGAAGGCCTTGGTGCCGCCGTAGACGTTGCCGCCGGTGTAGGGATAGGTCGCGGCGGTGGAGCTGACGTTGACGATCGCGCCGCGCCGCGCGACCAACGCGGGCAGCAGCGCGCGGGTCAGGGTCACCAGCGCGGTGATGTTGGTGTCGATCATCGTGCGCCAGTCGTCGAGGCTCGCTTCCTGCGCCGGCCGGGTGCCGAGCGCGAGGCCGGCGTTGTTGACCAGCAGGTCGACTGCGCGGAATCCCTCCGGCAACGCGGCGAGCGCGGCCTGCATGGCCTCCGCGTCGCGCACGTCGAAGCAGGCGGGATGCACCCGGTCGGCGCCGAGCTCGTCGACCAGCGCCTGCAGGCGCTCGCGCCGCCGGCCGGTGGCGACCACGCGCCAGCCGCCGGCGACGAAGCGGTGCACGGCGGCGCGGCCGAAGCCGGAGGTGGCGCCGGTGATGAAGGCGGTCTTGTGCGTATCCATCGCGCGATTCTAGCCGGCGCGCGACGGCGGGGGCTCACAGCGGCGGCTCGTCGCTCAGCAGCCAGGCGATGGCTTCCGCGCGGTCGGGAAAGCGCGCGAACGGATAGTGGTGGGCACCGGCCAGCAGTTCGAACAGGTGGTTGGCCGGATGCGCGGGCGGCGCGACGAAGGCGGTGCGCGACTGCAGCAGGATTGGCTCGCGGGTGAGCTGGTTGGCGAGGCGCTGCATGTTCTGCAGCGGCTCGTGCGCGGCGATCGCCTCGCGCAGGTCGATCAGGATGCGGCGTATCCCGCTGGCCTCGAGCAGCGGACAGGACTCGGCCCACGCCTCCAGCCGCTGCGCGGCCGAGACCACGCCGCGGTAGCGCAGGTCGAGCAGGCCGTTGGCCTCGTCCAGATGCAGGGTATAGGGCATGGGGCCTCGCGACGGTGCCGGCGGACTGGTCGCCGCGAGGTGAACGCGGCCCGGCTACTTTGCCCGGATCGCCATCGCGGGCAAGCCCCCCGCCGCCAGCTTGCGCTTGGCGTCGGCCAGTTCGGACGCGGTCCCGTACGGGCCCATGCGGACGCGGTATACCGTCTTGCCGTCGATCTGCGCCGATTCGACCCGCGCGCCCAGCCCGAGCAGCGCGATCCGCGCCTTCAGCGCCTCGGCATCGCCGGATGCGCCGAATGCGCCGGCCTGCAGCAGGTAGGGCGTGTCGCTGGCGCGCGGCGCCGGCGTGGCGGGGGCCGCGTCGGCGGCCGGCGGCTGGACGACGCTGGCGGACGCCGCGGCGTCGGCCGGCGCTGGCGCGTCGTC
>JBQCFN010000242.1:0-5572 GCA_051959035.1 Lysobacteraceae bacterium
GGGCCAGCGGGTCGGCGTGCTGCTGGCGGGCGGCAACGTCGACCTCGACGCGCTGCCGGCCCTGTGCGCGGCCGCCGGCCGGGCGCCCGGGTGGTCCGGCTCGAGCCACGCCGGCCGCCGGCGCCCGACAGTCGCCGCCCGCGCCCGTGAGGCCGCCGCCCTGAACGTCTCCGCCCGCCCCCGCGACCGCCCCGCCCTGCGCCGCCTGCACTGGCTGGTCGCGCTGCTGGTGCTCGCCGTGTACCTGCTGATCGAACAGCGCGGGCTGTTCCCGCGCGGCAGCGGCGGGCGCGCGGCGATGATGCAGGGGCACTTCTGGGTCGGGCTGAGCATCTTCGCGCTCGCGCTGTGGCGCCTTGCGCTGCGCGCGCGCTCGCCGGTGCCGCCGATCACGCCGGCGCTGCCGGCGTGGCAGGCGCTGCCCTCGAAGCTGCTGCACCTGGCGCTGTACGCCTTCCTCGTGGTCATGCCGCTGCTCGGGCTGGCCACCGCGTGGACCGACGGCAAGGTCCTGCTGGTGCCGTTCACCGGCCTCGCCGTGCCGGCCCTGCTGCCGGAAAACCGCGCGCTCGCGCACACGCTCGAGGACGTACACGGCACCATCGGCGAGCTGTTCTACTGGGTGATCGGCGCGCACGTCCTGGCGGCGCTGTGGCACCACTGGTTCCGGCGCGACGACACCCTGCGGCGCATGCTCTGAACGCGGCGGTGCCGCGCGGCCCGCCTGCGAACACTCGGCGCGGCTAGACTGGGCGCCCCGTCGCGACCACGCCACCCGATGCACCGACTGCTGCGTTCCCCTGGTTTCTGGATCGGCGCGCTGGCGCTGGTGCTGGCACTCGCGCTGCTCGGCCATCGCGGCATCTGGGACCCGGACGAAGGCCGCTACACCAACGTCGCCCTGCACATGCTGTCCAGCGGCGACTGGATCGACCCGCACCGCAGCAGCGAAGTCGGCCACTGGACCAAGCCGCCGCTGACCTACTGGGCGATCGCGGCATCGGTCGGCGTGTTCGGCCACAATCCGTGGGCCGCGCGGCTGCCGGCCGCGCTGTCCTACCTGCTGTGCGTGTGGCTGGCCGGGCGGATCGCGCGGCGGCTGCGGCCGGGCAGCGAGACCCAGGCCGCGCTGGTGTTCGCGACCATGCTGTTCGCGGTCGGCGCCTCGCAGCTGATCACCACCGACTACGTGCTCACCGCCTGCGAGACCCTGGCGATGTGGGCCTACGTCGAGGCGCGTTTCGGCGAGGGCAGGCATGCGCGCGCGTGGCTGACCGCGACGTGGGCGGCCTTCGCGCTCGCCTTCCTCGCCAAGGGGCCGCCGGGGCTGCTGCCGCTGCTCGCGGTCGTGGTGTTCGAGCTGCTCACGCGCGGCGCGCGCCGCCCGACGCTGGCGCAGTGGACGGGCCTGCTCGCCTTCGTCGCGATCGCACTGCCGTGGTACCTGGTGGTCGTGCAGCGCAACCCGGGCCTGCTGCAGTACTTCCTCGGCAACGAAGTGGTCGGCCGCGTGGCCTCCAACGAATTCGGCCGCCACGGCGAGTGGTATGGCTGGCTGACCATCTACGGCCCGACCCTGCTGCTCGGGACGCTGCCGTGGACCTTCGCCCTGCTGCGCTGGGCGCGCACGCTGCCGGCGCAGGTGCGCCGCTGGCGCACGCGCGAGGGCCGCGCCGCCGGCGCCGCCGGCCTGCTGCTGGCGCTGTGGCTGCTGCTGCCGCTGCTGGTGTTCTGCCTGTCGCGCTCGCGCCTGCCGCTGTACGTGCTGCCGCTGTTCGTTCCCATGGCGGTGCTGGCCGCGCGCCAGCGCGTGGACGAAGGCCGCGGGCTGCCGCGGTGGCCGCGCTTCGCACTGCTGGCGGCGCTGGTGCTGGCCGCCGAATTCGCCGCCGCGCGCTGGCCGACCCACAAGGACGCCGGCGCGTGGGCGCGCGAGATCCGTGCACGCGTGCCCGGCCCGATCAGCGAGGTGGTGATCGTGCAGGACATGGCGCGCTACGGCCTGCACCTGGAACTGGGCACGCCGGTGGAGAAGGTGTCGATCGAACCGCTGCCGCAGGCGCGCTTCAACCCCGAGTACGACGAGGACATCACCGACGAACTCGGCGACGACTTCGACCCCGCCTCGCTGTGGATGACCAAGCAGGCGCGCCTGCCGGCCACGCGCGCGAAGCTCGCCGCGCTCGGTTACCAGGCGGTGCCGCAGGGCACGCCCTACCAGGGCCGCGTGCTGTTCCGCGTGCGCCGCGCGGCGCCCTGATCAGCGCCGCCGCACCGGGATGCGGCTGGCGCTGATGCGGGCCACGTCGACGCCGCCGCTGCGGATCGGCTGGCCTTCCTGGGGCGCCCACGCCAGTGCGGTGATGACTTCCCAGCTCGCCGGCAGGCCGTCGCCGTCGCGCAGCGCCTCGTAGGCCGCGGCCGCGGCGGCGAAGCGCGACTTGCCCGTGAGCGTGTGCCGGCGGGTGGCGAGCGCATTGGTCGCGCCGGTCGCGCGCTGCTCGCGCATCAGCGCGCCGAGCTCGGGGTAGTGGGTGGTGAGCACGTCGCGATCGAGCACCGGGTCGCGGAAGCCCGCGTGCATCAGCGCGTCGCCGAAGCGCGCGATGTCGGCGAATGGGCTGACGTGCGGCGTGGCATCGGCGTGGGCGAAGGCATCGCGCAGTTCCCACAGCGTGTCCGGGCCGAAGGTCGACAGCAGCAGCAGCCCGCCCGGCCGCAGCACGCGGCGGAAGCCCGCGAACAGCGCGGGCAGGTCGTCGATCCACTGCACGCACAGGTTGGAGAACACCACGTCGACGCTGTCGTCGGCGAGCGGCAGCGCGCGGACGTCGGCGCAGATCGGCTCGGGGCGATGCGCGAAGGGATTCCAGCCGCCGGCCTGGCGGCGCGCCTCGCGCAGCATCGGCAGGGCGAGGTCGAGCGCGAGCACGCGCGCCTTCGGCCAGCGCTTCTGCAGCGCGACGCTGGCGTGGCCGGGGCCGCAGCCGACGTCCAGCACCACCGCCGGGGTGGCCTCGTGGAAGGCCAGCGAATCGAGCAGGCGCGATTGGATCTCGCGCTGCAGGCGCGCCGCGGCGGCGTAGCCGGGCGCCGCGCGCGCGAACGCGCGGCGGACCTGGCGGGTGTCGAAGACCGGGATGTTCATCGGGAGCGGGCGTCCGCCGCTTCCGGTGGCGGAAGCGGCTTCGTGAGGCCGGCGAGGAAACCGCGCAGGCAGGCGGCGACCTCGTCGGCATGGGTGAGGAAGGGCGCGTGGCCGGCGTGCTCGAAGACCTCCACGCGCGCATCCGGCGCCAGCGCCGCGGCGGCGCGCATCGCGCGCGGGTCGACCAGGCGGTCGCGGCGGCCGGCCAGCCACAGGCTGGGCACGGCGAGCGTGGGCAGGGTGGCGCGCAGGTCGGCGCGCTCCAGCAGTTCGAGGCCGTCGGCGAGGACCGGGCCGGCCGGTTCGCCGCGCGCGAACAGGTCGTCGCGCAGCGCGCGGATCTCGTCCTTCGCATGGTCCGAGCCGAAGGCTTCCAGGGCGATGAAGCGGTCGAGCGTGCCGCGGTAATCGCTGCGCAGGCCGCTGGCGAAGTCGCGGAAGATCTCCGCCGACACGCCGTAGCGCCAGTCCCCGCCGCGCACGAAGCGCGCGTTCGCGCACAGCAGCGCCAGCGCGGGCACGCGCGCGGGGCGCGTCGCGGCCGCATGCAGCGCCAGCAGCCCGCCCAGCGACCAGCCGCACCACGGCGCCACCGGCACCTGCGCCGCGATCGCTTCGACGCAGGCGTCGAGCGCCAGCGGCACGCCGCTGTCGCGGCTGTAGCCGTGGCCCGGGAGGTCGACGACGTGCAGGGTGAAGCGCTCGCGCAGCCGCGCCACCAGCGGCGCGAACACGCCGCCGTGCATCGCCCAGCCGTGCAGCAGCACCAGCGGCGGTCCGCTGCCGGTGACCTCGACGTGCAGGCGCGGGCTCATGCGCCGCGGTCCGTGCGCAGCGCGCGCGTCGCGGCGGCTGGCGCCGGTCGCGCCACCAGCAGCGCGAACGCGAGGATCCCGGCCGCCACCAGCCCGCCGCCCCACAGCGCGGTTCCGCGCGGCCACGGTTCGTGCAGGAACAGCGCGCCGAGCACGCTGGCGAACAACAGCTCCGCCGCCTGCATCGCCTCGGCGGCGCCGAGCGCCGCGGGCAGTTCGCGCACCAGCCCGGTGGCCTGGAAGAACAGGATGGTGGCGACCACCCCCGCGCTGAGCGCGACACCGCCGGCCAGCCACACCTGCGCCGGCGGCGGCGCGCCCGCGCGCCACCACGCGTACCCGGCCACCAGCCACCACAGCGGCTGGCTCGCCAGGGTCATGCCGAACACCCGCTGGGTCGCGTTGAGCGGCTCGCCGGTGCGCTCCAGGTGCAGCAGCAGCAGGCGGTTGCCCAGCGGATACAGCACCGCCGCGCCGAGCACGCAGGCGAGCGCGATCCAGCCGGCGCGATCGAGCCCGCCGTGCGCATGCCCGAACTGCAGCAGCAGCACGCCGGCGAAGATCAGCGCGCCGACCGCGAGCGCCGCCGCCGGCACCTGGCGGCGCGCGTCGCGGTACAGCAGCGGCGCGCACAGCATCCCGGCGATCACGGTGAACTGGAAGCTGCCGGCGACCAGCCACGCCGGCCCGCTGTCGGCGGCATGCGCGAGCAACAGGTAGAAGCCGACGAAGCCGATCGCGCTGCAGCGCAGCCACGCCGCGGGATGCGCGCGGATCGCCCGCCACGCCGGCGCGATCCCGCCCTGCCACGGCATCAGCGGCAGCAGCAGCGGCAGGGTGATCAGGTAGCGCAGGCTCGCCGTCCACGCCCAGTGCCCGCCGGTGCCGGCGCTGGCGCGGTTGAGCACGTAGGTCAGGGTGAAGAACAGCGCCGACAGCAGCGCGATGCCGATCGCCGCGAGCGCGCGGCGCGCGTCGTGCGGGTGGTTCATCGCCGCGCCTGCGCGCCGGTCGCGTCGCGCGCGGCCACCAGCGCGGCGACGAGGCCGTCGATGTCGGCGTCGGCGTGGGCCGCGCTCAGGGTCACGCGCAGGCGCGCGCTGCCCTCCGGCACGGTCGGCGGGCGGATCGCCGCGACCCAGTAGCCGCGCGCCTCCAGCGCCTGCGCGAGCGCCAGCGCGCGATGGTCGTCGCCCACCAGCAGCGGCTGGATCGGCGTTTCCGACGGCAGCAGGGCGAACCCGGCGCGCGCGGCGCCCTCGCGGAACCGGGCGACGTTGGCCTGCAGCCGCTCGCGCCGCCAGCCTTCCCTGCGCGCGAGCCTGGCCGCGGCCAGCGAAGCGGCGGCGAGCGCGGGCGGCAATGCGGTGGTGTAGACGTAGGGCCGCGCGGTTTCCGCGAGGTGGCCGACCAGCGCGTCGTCGCCGAGGACGACCGCGCCATAGCCGCCCAGCGCCTTGCCGAGGGTCGCGAGCTGCAGCGGCACCGCGCGCGCGTCCAGTCCCGCCGCGGCGACGCTGCCGCGGCCGTCGGGGCCGAGCACGCCGACCCCGTGCGCGTCGTCGACGTAAAGCGTGGCGCTCTGCACGCGCGCGACCAGCGCGAGGTC
>JBQCFN010000243.1:0-3934 GCA_051959035.1 Lysobacteraceae bacterium
TCGGTCATGGCGAACAGCACGATGTAGCGCGCGACCGGGCCGGAGGTGATCCAGCTCTTCTTGCCGTTGATGACGAAGGTGCCGTCGGCCTGCTTCACCGCGCGGCAGCGCATGGCGGTGGCGTCCGAGCCCGACTGCGGCTCGGTCAGGGCGAAGGCGCCGATCTCGCGGCCCTCGGCGATCGCGCGCACGTAAAGCTGCTTCTGCGCCTCGGTGCCGTGGGTGAGGATGCCGTTGCAGAACAGCGAGTTGTTGACCGACATGATGGTCGAGTGCGCGGCATCGGCCGCGGCGACCTCGATCATGGCGAGGACGTAGGCGACGGGATCCATGCCGGCGCCGCCGTACTCGGCCGGCACCTCGATGCCCATCAGGCCGTTCTCGCCGAGCAGGCGGATGTTGTCGAGCGGGAATTCGCCGGTGCGGTCGTAATGCTCGGCGCTCGGCGCGATCTTCTCCTGCGCGATCCGCCGCGCGACGTCCTGGATCATCAACTGCTCTTCGGTGAATCCAAACTCCACGCCGGCACCCCTGCTTCGCAACATCGGAGCCCCCTATTGTAGCCGCTGCCGGTTTGCGGCCGTAGCCGCCTCCGCCGCACGCCCCGTCGGCTTTGACGCGCACCCGACCCCTGCTCCGCTTTCGCACGCCCCTGCGGGACCGGCTGGCCGGCCGGGCGTGGCAAGCGCCGCCACCGACCGGCATCGCTTCGTGCACCGGCATCCCGGCGCGCTTCCGCCCCCGGTTGCATTCGCCGAACGCTCCCTTGACCCCGGCCGCCCGCGCGCAGACACTTATCGCTGGATCGCGATGGAAAGATAAGCATGGACCTGGAAGGCTGGTCGAGCCGCCTGCGTGTCTTCGCCGACGCCACCCGCGTACGCCTGCTGAGCCTGCTCGCGCAGGAAGAGCTGACCGTCGCCGAGCTGTCGGCGATCACCCGCCTCGCCCAGCCGCGCGTGTCCACCCACCTCGCCCGGCTCAAGGAAGCCGGCCTCGTGCGCGACCGCCGCGCCGGCGTGTCCGCCTACTACCGCTTCGACGAGGACACGCTCGACCCCGCCCAGCGCGCCCTGTGGCAGTCGATCAGCAGCGGCAGCGACGACCCGCTGCTGCGCCAGGATGCCGAACGCGTCGCCGACGTGCTGGCGATGCGCGCCGCCGACCAGAACTGGGCCGACAGCGTCGCCGGCGACATGGAACGGCACTACTCCCCCGGCCGCACCTGGGAAGCGCTCGCGCGCAGCGCGCTGCCGCTGCTGCAACCGGGCGACGTGCTCGACGTCGCCTCGGGCGATGGCGTGCTGGCCGAACTGCTGGCCCCGCATTCGCACCGCTACGTCTGCATCGACGCCAGCGCGCGGGTGGTGGCGGCGGCGCGCGAGCGCCTGCGGCCATTTTCCAACGTCGAGGTGCGCGAGGGCGACATGCATGCCCTGCCGTTCGCCGACGCCAGCTTCGACCTGGTGGTGCTGATGCACGCGCTGACCTATGCGACCAAGCCGGCGCTGGCCGTGGCCGAGGCCGCGCGCGTGCTCCGCCCGGGCGGGCGCATGCTGCTCTCGAGCCTGGACAAGCACGAGCACCGCAGCGTGGTGGAGGCCTACGGCCACGCCAACCTCGGCTTCACCGAAAAGGAACTGCGCCGCTTCGCCGACAAGGCCGGCCTGCGCATCAGCTCCGCCGCCAGCATCACCCGCGAGAAGCGCCCGCCGCACTTCGAGGTGGTGTCGCTGATCGCCCTCAAGGCCTGACGCTCGGCCGATGGCCCCATGGCCCCCAACGAGGCACCGCGCATGAACTCCCTGCCCTGGCTCCATCCCGAGCGCGTTGCCGGGCTCGAAGCGGCCCTCGACCGGCGCATCCTGGTGCTCGACGGCGCGATGGGCACGATGATCCAGCGCCAGGGCCTCGGGGAAGCGGACTACCGAGGCGAGCGCTTCGCCCGCGGCTACGACGTCCTGGTCGCCGCCGACGGCCACGCGCACGGCCCGGGCTGCGGATGCGAAGGCCACGACCAGCGCGGCAACAACGACCTGCTGACGCTGACCCGCCCGGACATCATCCGCGCCATCCACGAGGCCTACCTCGAGGCGGGCGCCGACCTCGTGGAGACGAACACCTTCAACTCGACCCGCGTCTCGCTGGCCGACTACCGGCTGCAGCACCTGGTGCACGAGCTCAACCGCGAAGGCGCCAGGCTCGCCCGCGCCGCCTGCGACGCGGCCGAGGCGCGCGATCCGGCCAGGCCGCGCTTCGTGGTCGGCGTGCTCGGCCCGACCTCGCGCACCGCCTCGCTGAGCCCGGACGTCAACCGCCCCGGCTTCCGCGCCATTTCCTTCGACGAGCTCGCCGAGGCCTACCGCGAGGCCGCGCGCGGCCTCGTCGAAGGCGGCAGCGACGTGCTGATGGTCGAAACGGTCTTCGACACGCTGAATGCCAAGGCCGCGCTGTTCGCGATCGACGACGTGCTCGCCGAATCCGGCGGCCGGCTGCCGGTGATGGTCTCGGGCACGATCACCGACGCCTCCGGGCGCACGCTATCCGGGCAGACGGCGGAAGCCTTCTGGTATTCGCTGCGCCACGCGCAGCCGCTGGCGATCGGGCTGAACTGCGCGCTCGGCGCGCGGGACCTGCGCGCGCACCTCGACGTGCTTTCGCAGGTCGCCGACACCCGCGTCAGCACCCATCCGAACGCGGGGCTGCCCAACGCCTTCGGCGGCTACGACGAGACGCCGGAGGACATGGCGGCCACGCTCGGCGAGTTCGCCCACGCGGGCATGCTCAACGTGGTCGGCGGCTGCTGCGGCACCACGCCGGAGCACATCGCCGCGATCGCGAAGGCGGTCGAGGGCCTGCCGCCGCGCGCGGTGCCGGCACTGGAGGCGGCGGCGTGACACTTCCGCGCCACACCCGCCTGAGCGGCCTGGAGCCGCTGCAGATCACGCCCGACTCCAACTTCGTCAACGTCGGCGAGCGCACCAACGTCACCGGCTCGGCGCAGTTCAAGAAGCTGGTGCTGGAGGGGCGCTTCGACGAGGCGGTCGCGGTGGCGCGCCAGCAGGTCGCCAACGGCGCCCAGGTCATCGACGTCAACATGGACGAGGGCCTGCTCGACTCCGAGCAGGCCATGGCCGCCTTCCTGCACCTGATCGCCGCCGAGCCGGACATCGCGCGGGTGCCGGTGATGGTCGACAGCTCCCGGTTCAGCGTGATCGAGGCCGGCCTGAAGTGCCTGCAGGGCAAGGGCATCGTGAACTCGATCTCGCTGAAGGAAGGCGAGTCCGAGTTCCTGCGCCAGGCGCGACTCGTGCGCCGCTACGGCGCGGCGGTGGTGGTGATGGCGTTCGACGAGGATGGCCAGGCCGAGACGGTCGAACGCAAGGTCTCGATCTGCGCGCGCGCCTTCGACCTGCTGACCCGCGAGGCCGGCTTCGCGCCCGAGGACATCATCTTCGACCCCAACGTGTTCGCGATCGCCACCGGCATCCCGGAGCACGACGGCTACGCGGTCGCCTTCATCGAGGCCGCGCGCGAGCTCAGGCGCCGGTTCCCGCTCTGCCACGTGTCGGGTGGCGTCTCGAACGTGTCCTTCTCCTTCCGCGGCAACGAGCCGGTGCGGCAGGCCATCCACGCGGTGTTCCTGTACCACGCGATCCGGGCCGGCATGGACATGGGCATCGTCAACGCCGGCGCGCTGCCGCTGTACGACGACCTCGACCCGGAGCTGCGCGAGCGCGTCGAGGACGTGGTGCTCAACCGGCGCGCCGACGCCACCGAGCGCCTGCTGGCAATCGCCGAGCGCTACAAGGGCAGGAAGGGCGAGAAGAAGGCCGAGGACCTCGGCTGGCGCGACAGGCCGGTACGCGAGCGGCTCAGCCACGCACTGGTGCACGGCATCGACGCCTTCATCGAGGCCGACACCGAGGAGGCG
>JBQCFN010000244.1:0-2626 GCA_051959035.1 Lysobacteraceae bacterium
AAGGTCGGCGACAAGGAAGTCGGCGTCGTCGTCAGCCGCGGCAACGGGCCCAAGGGCCAGTTCGCGCTCGACGCCGAGGCGCAGATCCTGCCTTATTACGACGACTATTTCGGAACCCCCTACCCGCTGCCCAAGCTCGATAACGTAGCCGGCCCAGGCCAGTCGCAGTTCTTCGGGGCGATGGAGAACTGGGGCGCGATCTTCACCTTCGAGCGCATCCTTCTCAATGACCCCACCCTCACCAGCGAAAACGAGCGCCAGGAGATCTTCGGCGTCGAAGCGCATGAGATGGCGCACCAATGGTTCGGCGACCTCGTCACCATGGCGTGGTGGGACGACCTCTGGCTCAACGAGGGCTTCGCCACCTGGATGGGCAACAAGATCCACGGCCAGCTGCAGCCGCAGGCGCACCCCGACCGCGGCCTGCTGGAAGGCGCGATCGGCGCGATGGGGGCGGACAGCCTCGCCAGCACGCGCCGCGTGCACGAGCCGATCCGCGACTTCACCGACATCCAGTCGGCCTTCGACGGCATCACCTACCAGAAGGGCGGCGCCACCCTGAACATGTTCGAGCAGTTCATCGGGCCCGAGCCGTTCCGCACCGGCATCCGCAACTACCTGAAGGCGCATGCGCGCGGCAACGCGACCAGCGCCGACCTGATCCACGCGGTCGCCGCGCAGAGCGGCGATCCGGACGGCGTGGCCACGGCGTTCTTCAGCTTCATCGACCAGCCGGGCGTTCCGTTCGTGCAGGTCGACCTCGACTGCGCCGGCGCCAGGCCGGCGCTGCGGGTCCGCCAGCAGCGCTACCTGCCGATCGGCTCCACCGCCAGCAGCGACCAGGCATGGGGCATCCCGCTGGTGGTGCGCTATGCCGACGGCGCCGGCGTGCACGAGCAGAAGACGCTGTTCACCGGCCGGACCGCGCGCATCGAGCTCGCCGGAGCGACGACGTGCCCGGCCTGGGTGATGCCCAACGCGCACGGCAACGGCTACTACCGCTTCGCGCTCGCCCCGAAGCTGCAGCAGGCGCTCACCGGCGCGTTCGCGCAGCTCGACGAGCGCGAACAGCGCATGGTCGCCGACTCGGTGGTCGCCGCCTACGGCGCCGGCACGCTGACGCCCTCGCAGCTGCTCGCCGCGCTGCCGCGGTTCGCCTCGGCGAGCGTGCGGCAGACGGTCACCGCCGGCATGGGCGCGACCGAATGGATGGCCGAGCACCTGCTCGACACCGACGCGGCGCGCAAGGCGTTCCACGCGAAGGTCGCGGCGATCTACCGCCCGCGCCTAGACCAGCTCGGCCTCGCGCCGAAGGCCGGCGAGGCCGAGGACGACGCCCTGCTGCGCAGCAGCCTGGTCGGCTTCTTCGCCACGACCCTGGAGGATCCGGCGGTGCGCGCCGCGATGGACCAGCGCGGCCGCGCGGTGCTGGGCCTGGGCGGCGACGGGCAGCTGCACCTGGATGCGGTCTCGCAGGACCTGCGCGCGACCGCGCTGGCGGTGGCCGTGCAGGAAGGCGGAAAGCCCGCGTTCGACGCGGCGGAGCAGGCCTTCCGCGGCAGCCAGGATGCGATCCTGCGCAGCCAGCTGCTGGCGGCGATGGGCGGCACCCGCGACGCCGCGCTGGACGAGCGCGTGCGCGCGCTGGTGTTCGAGCCCGGCCTGCTCCGCCGCAACGAGATCTTCCCGGCGGTGGGCCCGCAGGCCGACGAAGAGGCCACCCGGCCCGCGCTGCGCGCCTGGACCGACGCGCACTTCAAGGAGCTGGAGGCGCGGCTGGCGCCGGCCGGCGCGGCGCTGGTCCGGCTGTACGCGGACGGCATGTGCAGCAACGCCGAAGCCGACGCGCTGCAGGCGAAGTTCGCGCCGCGCGTCGCCGACATCGAGGGCGGCCCGCGCGAACTGCAGCAGACCGTGGAGGCGATCCGCCTGTGCGACGCGCAGCGGCAGGCGCGCGCGGGGCTGCCGCTGGATTTCCCGGCGCCGTGAGCCTGGCCCGCACCGGCACGGCGGTCGCGTCCCTCGCCGCGCCCGCGCCCGCGCGGGTTGACGGCGCATAGCGCGCCGCGCCCGCACGCTCGCCCCATGGACGCACTGCGGATCGACGAAGCGCTGCGCGCCGCGCGTGGCCGCATCGACGCGGTCGACGCCGAAGTGCTGCTCGCGCACGTGCTCGGGGCCTCGCGCGGCTGGCTGTTCGCGCACGGCGGCGACCGGCTGCCGGCCGCGCACCGGCAGCGCTTCGAAGCGCTGGTGGCACGCCGCGAGCGCGGCGCGCCGGTCGCCTACCTCACCGGCCACCGCGGCTTCTGGTCGCTCGACCTCGCGGTCACGCCGGACACGCTGATCCCGCGGCCGGAAACCGAGCTGCTGGTCGAGCTCGCGCTCGAGCGGTTGCCGCGGGAAGCGCCGGCGCGCGTGGCCGACCTCGGCACCGGCAGCGGCGCGATCGCGCTGGCGATCGCGCGCGAGCGGCCGCGGGCGGACATCGTCGCGACCGATGCCAGCGCAGGCGCGCTCGCGGTGGCCCGGCGCAACGCCGAGCGGCTCGCCACCGCCAACGTCGCATTCCGCCAGGGCGAGTGGTGGACACCGCTCGCCGGCGAGCGCTTCGACCTCGTCGCCA
>JBQCFN010000245.1:0-4802 GCA_051959035.1 Lysobacteraceae bacterium
AAGATCGACGTCGCCACCTTCGGGTCGACGCCGCGCTCCTTCGCGCCGGCCTCGAACTTGGCGCGCTCCTTGGCCATCTCCTCGGGCTTCTTCTTGCCCATCGCGCGGCGCAGCAGGTCGGCGCCGCCGAGCGAATAGCCCGCCAGCACCTGCGCAATCTGCATCACCTGTTCCTGGTACACGATCACGCCGTAGGTCGGCGCGAGCACGGGTTCCAGCAGCGGATGCGGGTAGGTGACCTCGGCGTTGCCGTGCTTGCGGTCGACCCAGTCGCGGTCCATCCCCGAGCCGAGCGGGCCGGGACGGAACAGCGCGGCGAGCGCGATGATGTCCTCGAAGGTGTCGGGTTTCGCGCGCTTGAGCAGTTCGCGCATGCCGCGCGATTCGAACTGGAACACGGCGACCGTGTCGCCGCGCGCGAACAGTTCGTAACTCGGCTTGTCGTCGAGCGGCAGCGCGGTGATGTCGAGCGGCGCCTCGTCCGTGCGCGCGCGGCGGCGGTTGATCGCCTTCACCGCCCAGTCGATGATCGTGAGCGTGCGCAGGCCGAGGAAGTCGAACTTGACCAGGCCGACCGCCTCGACGTCGTCCTTGTCGAACTGGGTGACGGGGTTTCGCCCGCGCCCACCCTCGTCGTGTTCGGCGAACAGCGGGCAGAAATCCGACAGCGGCGAGGGCGCGATCACCACGCCGCCTGCGTGCTTGCCGGCGTTGCGGGTCAGGTCCTCGAGCTCGCGCGCCAGCGTGAGCAGGTCGCGCACCTCGTCCTCGGCCTGCATGCGCTGGATCAGCTCGGCCGAGGCCAGCTCGCTGTTCTTGCGCGCCGCCTCCGATTCGCCGAGCGCGTCGTCCAGCGAGATGCCGAGCGTGTTCGGGATCAGCTTGGCGATGCCGTCGACGAAGCCGTACGGATGGCCGAGCACGCGGCCGGCGTCGCGCACCACCGCCTTCGCCGCCATCGTGCCGTAGGTGATGATCTGCGAGACGCGGTCGCGGCCGTACTTGCCGGCCACGTAGTCGATCACCTGGTCGCGCTTGTCCATGCAGAAGTCGATGTCGAAGTCCGGCATCGACACGCGCTCGGGGTTGAGGAAGCGCTCGAACAGCAGGTCGTACGGCAACGGGTCGAGGTCGGTGATGCCCAGCGCCCAGGCCACCAGCGAGCCGGCGCCGGAACCGCGGCCGGGACCCACCGGGATGTCGTGGTCCTTCGCCCAGTTGATGAAGTCGGCGACGATCAGGAAGTAGCCCGGGAAACCCATCTTGACGATGACGTCGAGCTCGATCTCCAGCCGCGCCTCGTAGTCTTCGCGGGTCTTGCCCGGCGCCAGCGGGTGTTTCGCCAGCCGCTTCGCCAAACCCTCGCGCGCCTGCCCGCGGATCCAGCTGTCCAGCGTCTGGTCGTCCGGCACCGGGAACGCCGGCAGGTAATACGTGCCCAGGCGCAGCTCGAGGTTGCAGCGGGTGGCGAGCGCGAGCGTGTTGTCGATGGCGTCGGGCGCGTCGGCGAACAGCGCCGCCATTTCCTCCGGCGATTTCAGGTACTGCTCGGGGCTGTATTCGCGCGGGCGCTTGGGATCGTCGAGCACGCGGCCCGTGGCGATGCACACGCGCGCCTCGTGCGCCTCGAAGCCGTCGCGCTCGAGGAAGCGCGCGTCGTTGCTGGCGACCACCGGGATGCCGCGCGCCGACGCCGCGTGCAAGGCGAAGGCGTTGAACGCCTCCTCGCCGTCGCGACCGGTGCGGGTGAGTTCCAAGTGCAGCCGCTCGCCGGTATGGCGTTGCCAGTCGGCCAGCCACTGCTCGGCGAGTTCGTGCTTGCCGGCGGCGGCCAGGCGCCCGGCCTCGCTGTGGCGCCCCGCCAGCGCGAACAGCCCGGCGTTCTGCTCGCGCAGCCAGTCGGGGCGCACCACCACGCCGTCGTGGCGGTGGCCTTCCATCCAGGCGCGGGTGAGCAGGCGCGAAAGCGTGAGGTAGCCGTCGCGGTCGCGGCACAGCAGGGTCAGGCGGGTCGCCGGTTCGTCGCCCTCGGCAAGCAGCACGTCGGCGCCGGCGACCGGCTTGATGCCGGCGCCTTCGGCGGCCTTGTAGAATTTCACCAAGGCGAACAGGTTGTTCTGGTCGGTGACGGCGACCGCGGGCTGGCCCAGCGCCACGCAGCGACGGACGAGATCCGGGATGCGGATCGTCGAGTCGACCAGCGAATACTCGCTGTGCAGGTGCAGGTGGACGAAGCGGGTCGGCATCGGGCGGGCGCGGCGGTAATCCGCAGCGTAGGGGCCCGCCTGTCACCGGGCAAGGCTTGACACCCGGCCACCCGTGAATTCCGTGCCGTGGCGCGCGCCGGCGCCGCGACCGCGTGCGCTCAATGCACCCGGAATCCGTCCGAACGCACCTCGGTCGGCGCGTAGTGCGACGCGCCGATGCGCTGGCGCTGCTGCTGCCAGGCGAGCTCGGCGAGGCGGTCGCGGATCCAGGCCTGCCGTCGCGCCGGGCCGTCGCCGCCGGGCTGCTCGCTGCTGCGGTAGTCGCGGAAGTCGAGGTAGTCCTCGACCTCGGCTTCGACGGCCGGCCACGCCAGTTCCAGCAGCAGCACGTCGTCCAGGCGGCCGAGCAGCGGGATGTGGTTGGGGATCAGGCCGTCGTGCTCGCAGTAGGCCACCAGGCCGCGCAGGCGGCAGGCGCCCGGCGAGTCGTGGTCCCAGTCCGGATCGTCCAGCAGCGCGCGCAGCTCGTCGATGCGGGCGAGCCGATCGGCCAGCACGGTTTCCGCCTGCTCGGGCGGCAGCGACAGCAGCCAGCGCGCGACCTGGGCGACCTGGTCGGCATGCACGCGCGGCGCCTGCGGGCAGACCTCGTGCAGCAGCGCATCGAAGCTCGCGACCTGTTCGTCGGTCAGCGTCCACTCGCCGACCTGGCGGCGGCGGCCCTGCGGCTGCGCGTCGGGCCACGGCAACGGATCGCGGGTGGGATGGGCGGTGAAGGAACGCATGGCGCACCTCCCGTTGGGCCGGCTGGAAGGGAACGCGCGGATGCGGCCGGCTGGAGAACCCGCGCCTTGTACTGGATGCACGCGGAGCATGCGCCGTTGCGGCCGGCGCGGGGAGGGCCGGAAGTCCGGTCCGCCGCGTTCATCGACGTGCATGCGCGACGCGTGCGCCGCGGGCCGACGGACGGGCGTCAGCCGGCCAGCGCGAGCGCGTCCGGCGCGACGTCCAGGCCGAGCGCGATGCGCACCGGCGCGAAGCTGCGGCGGTGCTGCGGGCACGGTCCGTGTTCGCGCAGCGCGGCGAGGTGCGCGGGCGTGGAGTAACCCTTGTGCTCGTCGAAGCCGTATTGCGGCCACTGCCGGTGCAGCTCGCGCATGTGGCGATCGCGGGTGACCTTGGCGAGGATCGAGGCGGCCATGATCGCGCGCTCGCTGGCGTCGCCGCCGACGATCGCCTGCGCCGGCCGGCACAGGCCCTTCGGCAGGCTGTTGCCGTCGATGCGCGCGCAGTCGGCCGCGTGCGCCACCGCGTCCAGCGCCAGCCGCATGCCGAGCATGGTCGCGTGGTAGATGTTGAGCCGGTCGATGTCCTCGACCTGCACCGACACCACGTGCCAGGCGAGCGCGCGCGCGGTGATGCGCGGGAACAGCTCCTCGCGCCGGTCCGGCGCGAGCTGCTTGGAGTCGGCCAGCCCATTGACCGGGGTGCGCCCCGGCGGGAACACGACGGCGGCCACCACCACCGGGCCGGCGAGCGGCCCGCGGCCGGCCTCGTCGATGCCGGCGACGCGCTGGTGGCGCGCGTCCGCCACCGGCAGGTCGAACGCGAATTGGGCGACGGTCTCAGCCACGCGCGGACGATACGACATCCGCGATCGCCGCGGCGGCGGCTTCCGAGGCGTCGCGCCGCAATTGCCGGTGCAGGTCACGGAAACGCGGCGCCAGCGCGTCGCGCGCGGCCGGGTCGCGCAGCCAGCCGAGCAGCGCGTCGGCCAGCGCCCGTGGCGTGCAGTCCTGCTGCATCAGCTCGGGCACCACGTCCTCGCCGGCCAGGATGTTCGGCAGGGCGTAACGGTTCACCTTCAGCATCCCGAGCCGCTTCACCAACGTGTAGGTCAGCGGCGCGACCTTGTAGCCCACCACCATCGGGCGCTTGGCCAGCATCGCCTCCAGCGTCGCGGTGCCGGAGGCGAGCAGGACCACGTCGCTGGCGACCATCGCCGCGCGCGCCTGCCCGTCGACGAGGCGGACGCCGGGAAGGGCGGAGCGGGCATCGGCGAGCAGCGCCTCCAGCGCCTGCCGGCACGCCGCGTTGGCGGCGGGGACCACCACCTGCAGTCCGGGGACGTCCCGCGCCACCAGCGCGGCGGCCTGCAGGAAATCGGCGCCCAGCCGCGCGATCTCGCCCAGGCGCGAGCCCGGCAGCACCGCCAGCACCGGGGCGTCGGCGCGCAGGCCGAGCTGGGCGCGCGCGGCCGCCTGGTCGGGCTCGAGCGCCATCGTGTCGGCGAGCGGGTGGCCGACGAAGCGCGCGTCCACGCCGTGCTTGGCGTAGATCGGCGGCTCCATCGGGAACAGGCACAGCACCCGGTCGGCGCTCGCGCCGATCCTTGCCGCGCGCGATTCGCGCCACGCCCACACCGACGGGCTGACGTAGTGCACGGTGCGCACGCCGCGCTGCCTGAGCCAGCGTTCGACGCCGAGGTTGAAGTCGGGCGCATCGATGCCGATGAACGCGTCGGGACGCCAGGCGAGCGTGCGCCGCAGCACGTCGCGACGGATCGCGAGCAGGCCGGGCAGGTGCCTGAGCACC
>JBQCFN010000246.1:0-6064 GCA_051959035.1 Lysobacteraceae bacterium
TGCCCGGCGCGCGCGCCGGTGCAGGCGAACAGCAGCAGCAACGACCACCACATCCTTGTCTTCATCGCGGCATCCTCCCTGGACCGGGGCATGCTCGCGCATCCGCGCGCCGGAAAACCGCCCCCACGCGAAAATCAGGGAATCCCGACCCGTCGCTCAGAAGCGCCCCATCGGTTCGCGGAGCGACGCTTCCTCCTCGGCGGTGGATGCGCGGCCGAGGATGGCGTTGCGGTGCGGGAAGCGGCCGAAGCGCTCGATCACCCGGCAGTGCGCCTCGACAAACCGGGTCCAGTCCGGATCGCCGAGCGCGCCGATCAGCGCGACCGCGCGCCGCTGGTCGGCGACGTCCTCGCTGTGCTCCAGCGGCAGGTACAGGAACAGCCGTTCCTCGCGCGCCAGGCCCGCGTCCCAGCCGGCCTCGATCGCCGCCACGGCGATGCCGCGCGCCAGCGGATCGGTGGCGTAGGCGCGCGGATCGTCGCGGAACATGTTGCGCGGGAACTGGTCGAGCACGATCACCGTCGCGAGCGCGGCGCGGGGCGAGGCCGGTGCCGCCGACACCGCGCGGAGCCTTTCGTACAACCCGAGGAAACGCGTGCGCACCGCGTCGTCGAACGCCGCGTCCTTGCGCCACCAGCAGTCCTGCGGCAGCCCGAACCAGAAACCGAGCACATCGCCGACCCAGGCCGGCTCCGCGCCGTCCGCCACCTCCGCCTGCGCGCTCATGCCGGCAGCCCCGCCATGCGCAGCGATTCCGCCAGCCGTTCGACGTCGGCCGGATCGCGGAACGGCTCCTTGCGCAGGAAGCCCGCGACGGTGAAATCGGGCATGAGCGCCAGGCACTCGCGCGCCTGCGCCTGCGCTTCGGCCGCATGGCCGAGGCGCGCGTGGCAGGCCGCGCGCAGGGCTGAGACGCGGTAGTGCCCGCCGGTCGCCTGGTCGAGCACGCCCAGCGCTTCCTCCTCGCGCCGCAGCACCATGAGCGCCAGTCCCATCGCGCGGAAGTACCACGGCGGATCGAAATAGGGATCGATCTCGCGCGCGCTGCGGAACCAGGACAAGGCTTCGTCGGCACGCCCCAGGTAGACCAGCATCAGGCCCATATCGGCGAGGTTCCACTGGTTGTTGGGATTGATCTCGACCGCGCGCCGCGCGTTCTGCAGGCAGGGCGTCCACGCGCGGCGCAGCAGGCACACCTGGGCGAGGATCGAGTAGCAGGTGCTCTCGTTGCTGTCGAGTTCCACACCGCGCCGCGCCAGCCGGTAGGCCTCGTCGAGCGCCTCGTCGGAGCCGTCGAAGTCCCGCACCCAGTCGCCGTAGCGGCGCGCCGCCAGCAGCGCGTGCGCCATCGCGTAGCCGGGGTCGATGGCGATCGCCTGCTCGAACAGCCGGGTCGCCCGCGCCGCGGCCTCCGGATCGTCCCAGGGCAACGCGTTGCCCTGGAGCACGCATTCGTAGGCCGCCAGCGCCGCGGGCGGCTTGCGCTGCGCGCGCTCGGTGTCGAGCACCTGCACGCGCCCGACCAGGGTGCTGACGATGGTGCGCACCACCTGGTCCTGCACCTCGAACAGGTCCTCGGCGGCGCGGTCGAACTTCTCCGCCCAGGTGTGGCTGCCGGTCGCCGCGTCGATCAGCTGCGCGGTGATGCGCACGCGCCCGCCCATGCGGCGCACGCTGCCCTCGACCACGAAATCGACGTCCAGCTCGCGCGCGACCTGGGCGATGTTGGCGGCGGCGCCGCGATAGCGGAACGATGCCGCGCGCGAGCGCACCTGCAGCATCCGCCAGCGCGACAGCTCGGTGATGATGTCCTCGGTGATGCCGTCGCTGAGGTAGTCCTCGCCCGGGTCGCCGCTCATGTTCACGAACGGCAGCACGCAGATCGGCACGCGCTCGCGCGCCGGCTGCGGCGGCGCCGGGCTGTCCGCGCGCGCGGCGTGCGGGCCGACCAGCGTGCCCAGCGCGTCCAGCACCTCGCGCACCGGCATGCTGTCGCCGTCGATGGCGCCGTCATCGAGGTCGATGGTGTGCAGGCTGCGCACGTCGATCGGCAGGTCGGCATGGTCGAAGCGCACCGGCACCAGCACGCCGCGCTCGGCGCCCGCGCGGGCCTCGCCGCGCACCCAGCGCGATTCGACCGATTCGGGCGTCCACACCACCAGCACCGCGGCGGCGGCGTCGAGCTGGCGCGCGATCAGGCGGTCGAATTCCTGCCCCGGCGCGATCTCGCGATCCCACCACACCGACCAGCCGCGCGCCTCCACCGCGCGCACCAGCGGCGCGACGCGCGGACGGTCGCGGCGGCAGTAGGAAACGAAGACGTCGGCCATGCCATTCAGCTCCGGCCATGCAGGCGCGCGGCCCGAGCATACGCGCCTGCCCGTACTGGCTTGGACGCGGCCGGCCCGGCACGGCGGCCAGCGTTGCGCGGCCGCCGTGATGGCGTATAAGGAAGGCCCCGCCAAGGAGCCGTCCGCATGCGCCCGACCACGCTCGCCATCCTGGCCGCCGCCACCTGCGCGCTCGCCGCACCCGCCTTCGCCGCGCTCCCGCCCGGCGCCAGCGCGCCCGCCTTCAGCGCCCCCGCCTACCTCGCCGGAAAGGCCTTCACCTTCAAGCTGGCCGACGCGCTGAAGCAGGGCCCGGTGGTCGTGTACTTCTTCCCCGCCGCGCACACCTCGGGCTGCAACCTCGAGGCGCACCTGTTCTCGCAGGCGATCGACCAGTTCAAGGCGCGGCACGCCACGGTCATCGGCGTGACCGCCGGCAACACCGACCAGCTCGCCGACTTCTCGAAGGAAACCGAACACTGCAGCGGCAAGTTCGCGGTCGCCGCCGACCCGGGCGCGAAGATCGCCCGGCAGTACGACGCCGTGCTGGCGCAGAAGCCCGAGTGGTCGAGCCGCACCTCCTACGTCATCCGCCAGGACGGCACCATCGCCGCCGCCTATTCGGACCTCAACCCGAACAGGCACGTGCAGGAAATGCTGGACGCGGTGGCGGCACTGGATGCGGCGAAGGCAGCGCCGGCGGCGCAGCACTGAGGCCGGCGACGGCCGGACCCCACGCCGGCCGGCCTGGGCTCACGGAGCAGGTCCTGCGCGCGCCACAGGCCGCAGTGCGTTGACGCCGCCCGCGCGGCAAGCGGCCCTCGCCGCGCCCACCCGCCACACGATCAGCTTCAATCCCGGCCAGCAGGATCAGGGTCGGGAATATCGGCAGCCGCTTGCAGGCAAGTCACTTGGCAGCGGGAATGCGCTGCGGTGCTCGCGCAGCCAGCCGCCTCCGTCCTGGTCGATCGTTCCGCCGTCGAGCGAACCGCGCCGTGACACCCGTGGCGTGCGGGCGGCGGGCCTGATCCCGGCGTAGACGGTTCCAGATCGCGCTGCCTACCGATGCTCACCAGGTGAGCAAGATTCTCCGGCGCGCCATCTCTTCGCGTGCGATGCGTTTGCCTATCCTATGCGCCGCGCGCGAGGGGACCGATCTGGTCGCGCGCACTTCCAGTCGCGATAACGCCAGCCCCCGTCAAAAGGGCTGGGGGCATGGTTGAGGCCAAGGAGCAGGGGATGGATTTGCAGGGGATTGGGGGACGGGGCATCGCGTCGTGGTGCTTCGCCGTCCTGTTGTTTGGCGCGATGCCTTCGGCTGCGAAGGCGACCGATGCCGACGTGAGCGACACCGCGGCGCTTGCCACCGACACCCAGTCGCTGACCGGGCAGGCCACGCTGGCCGGATCCGGCAGCACCGACTCCGGCGCGATCGCCTACGGCGAGCAGGTGCTGGGTCCGCAGAAGCATGCGACCGGTCTGACCGCGCTGGGCCCCGACCTGTTCGGCGAAGAGGTCAACACCTTCACCGGCGGTCTGTCGTTCTCCCAGACCGACCTGTCGCTGCCGGGCAACGACGGCCTGCCGGTGCAGGTGAGCCGGCGGATGGTGGTGGACGGGAACAAGTCGCCCAATTTCGGGACCGACCACAACATCAACCTCTGGCGTGGCTACCCGTTCGGCGAGTGGGAGCTCGACCTGCCGTACCTGGGCGGTACCTACACCGAGAACGAGGGGTGGGTGGTCAACACCTCGGATCCCACCGCGCGCTGCTCGTCCCCCACCAGCTACACGCAATACCGCCCGCGTGACGTCCTGATCGGTGGCTACGTCAACTTTTCCAGCTACACGTTCTGGGATGGCCTGCAGCTCAACGTGCCGGGCGGAGGCGAACAGCAGGTGCTCTACCGTCCCGCCGACGGGACGCTGCCGGTGCCGGCTGGCACCTGGACGGCGCTGACGACCAAAAGCCAGTGGCACTTCGCCTGCCTGCCCAGCCTCAAGAGCGGCCAACCCGGCGAAGGCTTCCTCGCCCTGGCTCCCGATGGCACCAGGTACTGGTTCGACTGGATGGTCAGCTATGCGAACCGGCCGATGCATGGCTCCGGCAAGCAGATCATGCAGAACGGCCAGACGTTCACCGTCTATGCGGACGTCAACCGTCGCGATTTCCGCCTGTATCCGAGCCGGGTCGAGGACCGCTTCGGCAACTACGTCACCTACACCTACGCCAGCACCCCGAGCCAGGGGCTGAAGGTCACCCAGATCAGCGCCAGCGACGGGCGCTCGATCACCCTCGCCTACAACACGAGCGGCCAGATCTCCTCGGCCACGGCGGGCACCCAGTCCGTCCACTACAACTACGCCGACGGCCTGTTGTCGATGGTGATCCTGCCCGACGGCACCAGCTGGGGCTACTCGACCGCCGCCGTGGTCGACCTGGACCGCTTCGTGCTCCTGAGCGACGCGAACCCGTTCGACGACGCCTTCAGCTGCCAGCGCATGCGCCGCCTGACCGGCGACCAGGCCGACCTGGTGATGACCCACCCGTCCGGCGCGCAGGGCGTGTTCCGCCTCGCCTACAACCGCCTGTATCGCACGAACCTGAAGGATGCCCTGGTCCAATGCGGATTTTTCAACAATCCGGATGGGAAGCACCCCAGCTGGCGCGACCAGCAGCCCGACATCCCCCTGCGCTACGACGTGCTGGCATTGCAGTCCAAGACCCTGTCCGGCCCCGGGGTCGCCGCGCAGACCTGGCAATACCTGCACCAGGACAGCTACCAGCTGCGGTCGCCGGATGGCGATCCGATCAACGGCACCCGCACGATGACCACGGTGCGGCCGGATGGCAGCACGGAAGTGTCGGTGTTCGGCACCGACGCGCTCGTCAACGAAGGGCAGCTGCTGAGCCAGGAAGTACGACATGCCGCCGGTGCGGTTCTGTCCCGGCGCGACAACACCTATGTCCAGGCGTCCGAGATGGGGTCGGTCGCGTTCCCGGACTGGATGGGCGAACCGCTTGCCTACAGTTACATCCGCGGGCCGGAGTACTACAACCGTCCGCTCAAGCAGTCGGTCCTGCAGCAGCAGGGCGTGTCGTTCAGCTGGCAGGTGCCGGCCACCTGTTTCGGCACCAACACCCCCTGTTTCGACAACCTGATGCGGCCGCTCCGGACGATCAGGTCGAGCACCCTCGGCTACAGCAAGACCGAGGCGACCACGTACCTGGATTTCACGTCCAAGTGGGTGCTCGGGCAGGTCCAGAAGGTCACCTGCATGACCTCGACGCCGGTCAACACCGGCTGCGACAACGGCGCTGACTCGGTCGAGTCGGAGACCACCTTCGACCCGACGTATGCCGTCCCGCTGACCACCAAAAGTTTCGGCAAGGACCAGAAGACGCTTGCCTACGACCTCTCGTCCGCCATCGCCAGCGGCCAGCGCGGCACCCTGAAGACCGTCAAGGATGGCAACGGCAACGTCACCACGGTCACCAACTGGAAGCGCGGCGTCCCGCAGACGATCACCTATCCGGCCACGCCCGACCAGCCGACGCCGGTGCAGGAATCGGCGGTGGTGAACGACAACGGCTGGATCACCTCGGTCACCGACGAAAACGGCTACACGACGGGTTACGGCTACGACGCGATGGGTCGCTTGACCACCATCACCTATCCCACCGGCGACAGCACGGCCTGGAACAGCACCACCATCGCCTACCAGAAGACCGG
>JBQCFN010000247.1:0-3002 GCA_051959035.1 Lysobacteraceae bacterium
CTTACAGCCGCGAGCTCCTCGCTCCTTCGTAGGAGCGGCTTACAGCCGCGAGCTCTTCGCTCCTTTGCCGGAGCGGCCTACAGCCCCGAGCTCCTCGCTCCTCCGCCGGCCGTCATCGGCTCCCCGTCGATCAGCCGCTCCCTCGAAGCCGCGAGGCAGCGCCGGAACGCCCATGGCCGCCCAGCCATCGCGTCTGGTCCCGCATCCCCGGGACGGCGACGGCGACAGTAACCGCAACCGCTCGCGGCCATGGACCGCTCCGCAGGCCAGGCGCGGTTCGCCGCGCGCGCGGTTACAGCGCGTAACCGAACTGCTGCTTGAACTGCTCGGCGAATTCCTGCCAGGTGAAGCGCTGGTTCTGCGTGCCCGGGTGCTCGATCTTGAGCGCGCCCATCAGCGAGGCCATGCGTCCGCACACGGCGAGCTCGTCGCCGCGCATCAGGCCGAAGATCAGGCCGGCGCGGTACGCGTCGCCGCAGCCGGTCGGGTCGGTGATCCGGCGCTCGTGCGCGGGCGGGATGTGCAGCACCTCGCCGCCGGCGTGGATCACCGAGCCCTTCGGCCCGTGGGTGACGATGTAGGCGCGCGCCTTCGACGCGATGTCCTCTGCGGTCCAGCCGGTACGCTCCTGCAGCAGGTTCGACTCGTAGTCGTTCACCACCACGTAGTCGGCCAGCTCGATGAAGTGGCGGAACTCCTCGCCGTCGAACAGCGGCATCGCCTGGCCCGGATCGAAGATGAAGGGGATGCCGCATTCGGCGAACTCCTTTGCGTTCTGCAGCATGCCCTCGCGCCCGTCCGGGCTGACGATGCCGAAGCTGGCGCCGGCGACGTCGCGCACGTGGTTCTCGTGGCTGCGCATCATCGCGCCCGGGTGGAAGGCGGTGATCTGGTTGTTGTCGAGGTCGGTGGTGATGAAGCCCTGGGCAGTGAACAGCTCGGGGATCACCTTGACCTGGTCCAGGCGGATGCCGAGCTCGGCGAAATGCTCGCGGTAGGGGCCGAAGTCCTGGCCCACGGTGGCCATCGGCACCGGGTCGGCGCCGAGCAGCTTGAGGTTGTAGGCGATGTTGCCGGCGCAGCCGCCGAACTCGCGGCGCATCCTGGGTACCAGGAACGACACGTTCAGGATGTGCACCTTGTCGGGCAGGATGTGGTTCTTGAACTGGTCGGGGAACACCATGATGGTGTCGTAGGCCAGGGAGCCGCAGATCAGGGCCGACATGGGCGAAGCGCTCGGGCAGGCGGAAAGGGCGGCTAGGGTAGCGGGTGGGTGCGGGGGCGGCCAGCACGCGCGGCGGGCCGCCCGCGCCCGGGCGCGGCATGCGGTGCGGCGCGGTGGCCCTCGCCGGGCCGTCGCCGCCAGCCGGGGATCGCGCCCCGGACGGGGCCGGACCCCGCCGGCGCCGGCCCGCGCCCGCCGCCCGCGCATTGCCGCCGCCGCGCGCCGGCGGCGATGGACACCGCGCCCCGTGCCGTTTTGTGCGCCCCGTCCTGCCGCTTGTTGTTGTACGGGGTAGGGGGCGTTGCTAGGCTAGCCAATCCCCCGGTTTTCCCCCGCGCGGCCGCGGATTTCCCGGCCCGACGCCCCGCCCCGCATCCCTGACGGACACCAGCGCCCGATGTTCAAGAAGTTCCGCGGCATGTTCTCCAACGACCTGTCGATCGACCTCGGCACGGCCAATACCCTCATCTACGTGCGTGGCCAGGGCATCGTGCTGAACGAGCCGTCGGTGGTCGCCGTGCGCCAGGACCGCCTGGTCGGCAACGCGCGCTCGGTCGCCGCGGTCGGCGCGGAGGCCAAGCAGATGCTCGGCCGCACCCCCGGCCACATCACCACGATCCGGCCGATGAAGGACGGCGTCATCGCCGACTTCACCTACACCGAAGAGATGCTCAAGCACTTCATCCGCAAGGTCCACCGCTCGCGCTTCCTGCGCCCAAGCCCGCGGGTGCTGGTGTGCGTGCCCTGCGGCTCGACCCAGGTCGAGCGGCGCGCGATCAAGGAGTCGGCGGAAGAGGCCGGCGCGCGCGACGTGTACCTGATCGAGGAGCCGATGGCCGCGGCGATCGGCGCCGGCATGCCGGTGACCGAGGCGCGCGGCTCGATGGTCGTGGACATCGGCGGCGGCACCACCGAGGTCGCGGTGATCGCGCTCAACGGCATCGTCTACTCGCAGTCGGTGCGCATCGGCGGCGACCGCTTCGACGAGGCGATCATCGCCTACGTGCGCCGCCACCACGGCATGCTGATCGGCGACGCCACCGCCGAGCGCATCAAGCTCGAGATCGGCAATGCGTACCAGCAGCAGCACATCCGCGAGATCGAAGTCTCCGGCCGCCACCTCGCCGAGGGCGTGCCGAAGATGGTGCTGATCAACTCCAACGACGTGCTGGAAGCGCTGCGCGAGCCGCTGTCGGGCATTGTCGCCGCGGTCAAGCAGGCGCTCGAGCAGACCCCGCCCGAGCTGTGCGCCGACGTCGCCGAGCGCGGGATCGTGCTCACCGGCGGCGGCGCGCTGCTGCGCGACCTCGACCGCCTGCTCAGCGAGGAGACCGGCCTGCACGTGCAGGTCGCCGACGATCCGCTGACCTGCGTGGCGCGTGGCGGTGGCCGCGCGCTGGAGCTGGTGGACATGCACGGCAACGAGTTCTTCGCCCCGGAATAAGGTGTCTCCGGAGCGGGGCCTTCGATGGCCCACTCCGGTGCGTCGGGCAAGCGTGCGACGTTTGCCCGGCGCCGCCATCGGCTTCGCCGCTGGCGTTGGTCTTCCTGGGCCGATCCGCAGCTTTCCCAGCCTCGACAACCACTCCTTCGACACGACACCGTGCCCGCCTACGCCGGTTCTCCCGCACCCAAGCCCGGTGACGTGGCCGGCACGCTGCGGCTGCTCGGCTACCTCGCGCTGGCGATCGCGCTGGTGGTGCTCGACCACCGCGGCGGCTGGCTGGCGCAGCTGCGCGCGCGCGGCGAGACCCTGGTGCAGCCGGTGTGGTGGCTG
>JBQCFN010000248.1:0-5779 GCA_051959035.1 Lysobacteraceae bacterium
GGCGTGTACGGCTCGCCGAAGTCGACGTGCAGCACGTCGGTACCGTCCTCCTCGCACAGCGTGGAGACGCGGCCCCAGGTGTAGTCGATCAGCTGGTCGACGCAGGCGAGCACGCGCGGGCCGTAGGCTTCGGTGATCCCGCCGACGGTGTTGAGCGCGAGCACGCGGCGCGCGCCGACCTGGCGCAGCGCGGCGAGGTTGGCGCGGTAGTTGATGCGGTGCGGCGGCACGCCGTGGCCTTCGCCGTGGCGGGCGAGGAAGGCGACCCGCCGGCCGCCGAGCAGGCCGACACGGACCGGGCCGGAGGCGGCGCCGTAGGGCGTCGCCGGCGTGTGCGCCTCGACCTGTTCCAGTTCGGCGAGCGCGTAGACGCCGGTGCCGCCGATGACGGCGAGATCGATCCTGTCGCTCATGCGGAGTGGCCTCCGAAGCCTGTGTTCAATCGCTGCTTGCGGCCCGGAACGGGGGTGGCGCCGAGGCGGCCATGGAGGGCCGCCGCCCGCGGCCACGGACAGGACGGCGCGGACGGAGCCGAGCGGCAATCTCCGCACTGCACCGCAAGCCCCGCCGGAGCCGCGCCGCCGGGACGCTGCTCAATCGCGCAACGCATAGATGCCCGGGAGGTTGCGTCCCTGCTCGTGGAAATCCATGCCGTAGCCGAACACGTAGCGGTCCGGCACGTCCACGCCCGCATAGTCGGCGCACAGGCCCGCGACGCAGCGGTCGTGGCGCTTGACCGCCAGCGCGGCGATGCGCACGTCGCGCGCGCCCTGCTCCACGCACCAGGCGCGCACGGCGGCGAGCGTGTGCCCCTCGTCCACGATGTCGTCCACCAGCAGCACCCGGCGGCCGCGCAGCGGGGTGGCCGGGCGGTGCTTCCAGGCCAGCTCGCCGCCCGAGGTTTCCCCGCGATAGCGCGTCGCGTGCAGGTAATCCATCTCGAGGTCGAGGCCGTGCGCGCCGATCGCCAGCGCGAGCTCGCCGGCGAACGGCAGCCCGCCGTGCATCACGGTGAGGAACACCGGCACCTCGCCGGCGTAATCCCCGGCGATGCGCGCGGCCATCGTCTCGATCGCGCGCGCGATCGCGGCGCGGTCGTGCACGAGCTCGGCATCGGCCAGCGCGGCGGTGAGCGACGGCACGCTCATGCGAGGCCGCCGAGCCGCTGCCGCGCGGCGTCATAGCGCGCGTCGGCCAGCAGGCCGTCCCAGCCCATCGGGCCGCGCCCGAGCAGGCTGAGCAGGGCCGCGGTGTTGAGCCGGCGCCCCTGCACCGCCGCCAGCGACTCCTCGACGAGGTCCGGGTGGCAGACCAGCACCACGTCGCAACCGGCGTCCAGGTGCGCGTCGATGCGCGCCTTGACGCCGCCGGCGGAGAACGCGGCGGCCATGCCGATGTCGTCGGAAAAGACGACGCCGCGGAAGCCCATCTCGCGGCGCAGGATCCCTTCGATCCAGCGCTTCGAGTAACCCGCCGGTTCGGGATCGACCTGCGGATAGACGACGTGCGCCATCATCACCGCGTCGGCCTGCGCCTCGATGCCGGCGGCGAACGGCACCAGGTCCTCGGCGCGGATGGCCTCCAGCGGGCGGTCGTCGACCGCGGTGTCGTAGTGGGTGTCCTCGGGCACCGAGCCGTGGCCGGGGAAGTGCTTGAGCGTCGCCGCCATGCCGGCCGAATGCATGCCGCGCACGTAGGCGCGGGTGAACTCGGCGACCACCTGCGGGTCGGCGGAGAACGCGCGGTCGCCGATCGCACGGTTGCCGCGGCCGAGGTCGACCACCGGCGCGAAGCTCAGGTCCACGCCGGTGGCGCGCACTTCGCTCGCCATCAGCCAGGCGTGTTCCCCGGCCAGGCGCAGCGCGGCGTCGCGGTCCTGCCGGTACAGCGCGTCGAAAGTCTCCAGCGGCGGGTACGCGGTGTAACCGTCGCGGAAGCGCTGCACGCGGCCGCCTTCCTGGTCGACGCAGACGAGCTGCGGTCGAGGCGCAGCCTCTCGGATCGACTGCGACAGCTCCGCCACCTGCGCCTTCGAGGCGAAATTGCGCGCGAACAGGATGACGCCGGCGCAGGCGTCGTGCTGCAGCCAGTCGCGCTCGCGCGCGGTGAGTTCGGTGCCGGCCACGCCGATGACGAGCATCGCCTACTCCTTGAGGTCGGTCGCCGCGCGTTCGGCTTCGCTCCATTGCGAATACGGGCGCGAGGGCAGGCCCAGATTGTAGAAGCGCGGCGTGTCGGTGACCTCCACGCCGAGCCAGTCCGGGCGGGCGAAGGCTTCGTGGGCATCCGCCAGCTCGATCTCGGCGACGACCAAGCCGGCGTTGTCGCCCAGGAACTCGTCGACTTCCCAGACGTGCCCGGCATGCGCGACGAGGTGCCGCCGCTTGTCGATCGCGCCGCCCACGCCCAGCGCCAGCAGGGCGCGCGCATCCTCGACGGGAATCGGGTAGTCGAACTCCTGCCGGGTATGGCCGAGCTCGCGCGACTTGAGGTTGAGGAAGGCTTCCGCGCCGGCGATGCGCACCCGCACCGAGGTGCGCATGGCGCCGCTGTCCACGGTGGCGAGGTCGTTGAGGTACCCCTGCGCCATCGGGATGACGGCGTGGGCGGCCTGCCGCCAGCCGTCGCCGATGACGAGGAACTTGCGTTCGATTTCGAGGGGCATTTGCGGCTGTCTCCGGGCCGGTTGACTCGACATGATTGCATTCCTTGCAAGCGTCCCCGGATCGAGAGCTGAGGCGCGAGGGGCCGGCGCGCCCCCACCAATCTCGCGCTCGCGTGGAGCGGAGCCAGCTCCGCTCCACGGCAAGTCGCACGCATCCATCCGAGCGACCGGGAGGGCGGGGGTGTTGCGTCAGCGCGCCATGGATGGCGCGCGCCCGCATCAGGGCAGGATGCCCTGACTAAGGGAAAAGCAATGCCCCCGGCCTCCCGGGCGCGGGCCCGCGAACCCGCTTCTGGGTGCCCTGTCTCGCCGCTACCGCGGCTCGAACATCGCGATCGACTCGACGTGCGCGGTATGCGGGAACATGTCCATCACGCCGGCCGCGCGCAGCGTCCAGCCGCGCTCGTTGACGAGGTAGCCGGCGTCGCGGGCCAGCGAGCCCGGGTGGCAGCTCACGTAGACGATGCGCTCGAGGCCCTTCAGCGGCAGCTGCTTCAGCACCGCGTCGGCGCCCGAGCGCGGCGGATCCAGCAGCAGGCGGTCGAAGCCCGCGCGCATCCACGGCTTGCCGGCGAGGTCCTGGGCCAGGTCGGCGGCGTGGAACTCGGCGTTGGCCAGCCCGTTGAGCGCCGCGTTGTCGCGCGCGCGCTGGACCAGCCCGGCCTCGCCTTCCACGCCGGTGACGTGGTCCGCGACCCGCGCCAGCGGCAGGGTGAAGTTGCCCAGGCCGCAGAACAGGTCGAGCACCCGCTCGCCCGGCTGCACGTCGAGCAGCTCCAGCGTGCGCGCGATCATGCGCTGGTTGAGGCCCGGATTGACCTGGATGAAGTCCAGCGGGCGGAAGCGGAACACGATGTCCCACGCCGGCAGCCGGAACGACAGCTCCGGCTGCGCCGGCCACAGCGGCTGCACCGAATCGACCCCGCCCGGCTGCAGGAAGATCGCGAAGCGGTGCCGCTGGCCGAACGCCACCAGCGCGTCGCGGTCCCGCTCCGACAGCGGCGCCAGGTGACGGAAGGTGAGCGCCACGCCGTCGAACTCGGGCGTTGCGTCGCCGGCGATGAACTCGACCTGCGGGATCTCCCGGCGCGCCTCCATGCCGTCGACCAGCGCCGCGAGCTCCCCCAGCCGTCCGCCGAGCGCCGGCAGGATCGTGTGGCATTCCGACAGGTCGGCGACGAAGCGCGGATCCTGCTCGCGGAAGCCGACCAGCGTCTTGTCCTTCTTCTCCACCCGCCGCACCGAGAAGCGGCCCTTGCGGCGGTAGCCCCAGGCGGCGTCGGTCAGCGGTTCCAGCACCCGCTCCGGCGCGACGTGGCCGATCCGCTCCAGGTTCTCCAGCAGCACGCGCTGCTTGGCGTGGATCTGCCTGGCCTCGTCCAGGTGCTGCAGCGCGCAGCCGCCGCAGGTGCCGAAGTGCGCGCAGCGCGGCGCGACGCGGTCCGGCGAGGCCTGCAGCACCTCCAGCGTGCGCGCCTCGTCGAAGGCGCGCTGGCGGCCGGTCTGCTGCACCAGCACGCGCTCGCCCGGCAGCGCGCCGCTGACGAACACGGTCTTGCCGGCGTGGGGCCCCTCGACCCGGCGGGCGACGCCGCGGCCGTCGTGGCTGAGGTCGAGGATGTCGAGCGGGAACGGGGTCTGGTCGAGGCGGGCCACGGGTGCGCTACGGGACGGCGAGCCGGCCATTGTCGCAAATGCCGCACACGCGAACGGCCCGCGTGGGCGGGCCGTCCACCGTGCGCCTTGCCGCCGCGGCCTGCGCGGCGGGCCCGGTCACTTCTGCTTCCAGCCCCCGGACGCGTCCTGGTACCACCAGCCCTTGTGCGCGGCCGCGATCCACTGGCGCGCGAACACCTGGCGGATCTGCCCTTCCCACTCCGGATGGCCGTTGGCCACGGCCGCCTCGCGGTACAGCGCCTTGCGGTCGCGGTTGTCGTCGGCCACCGCGGTGTTCACCGCCACGCGGTCCTTGAGCTGCAGCTTCGACGCATCGCGCACCACCACCAGGCCGTCGTTGCTGAAGCCCAGCGCGCCGGCCTCGAAGCCCCCGCGCAGCTGGCTGTCGAAGCGCGCGTCGATGCGCGATTCGATCGCCCGCACCGCCGGCGAGTCGAGCTTGAAGTTCTGTTCCTGCGCCTGCGCCGTGCCGATGCCGAGCAGCATCAGCGGGTCGAAGCGGAACGCCATGCCGCCGCCGTCCTTGCCCTCGTCGGGCGCCGGCTGGGACTGCGGCTGATCCTCCGGGCCGATCACCTTCTCGACGAACTGCTTGGCCGCTTCCTTGGCCTCGGCGGCCGGGAAGTACACGTTGATCGTCACGCAGGCGCTCAGCACCAGCGCCGCCATGACCGGCATGCCCATCCAGCGTTTCATCCGTCTCTCCTTCGATTGATCGTTGCGTGGCTCATTCGACCACCGGCGTGGCGTTGCCCTCGGTCGCGGCGGCCAGCCGCTCCAGCAGCGTCGGCCAGTCGACCAGGCGGTGGAAGCCGACCACCGTCAGGTGCGGCAGCCCCGCGCCCTCGACGATGGTAAAGCCGCCGGGTGAATGCGCGCCGTCCGTGCCGCCGCCGAGGCCGCCCATGGCGCAGACCGTGTCGGCGAGGCGGCAGGAGATGCCGATGCGGCGGTAGCCGAAATCCTTGAACAGCCCGATCAGCTGGCCCTGCAGCGAGGTCACGAACGAGGCGTCGCCGACGCTGGAGATGTTCTGCACGGCGCGCTGGCTGATGCGCTGGCGCACGCCGCGGTGCGGATCGGTGTGCAGCTCGGCGTCGAACGCGGTGGCGGTCCAGTCGACCAGGCGCAGGCCGTCGATGCGGCCGTCGAGCTTGCCGCTGATGCTGCCGAAGTCGAACACGCCGGTGAGCGACTGCAGGTCGATGTCGTCCAGCGCGAGGTCGGCGCTGAGCGAGGGCGCGGTGCCGAACGGGCGCTCCAGCGCCAGCGAGGACACCTGCACGCTGCCGCCGAACAATTGCAGGGTGAGCCCGCCGTCGAAGCCCAGCGTGTCGGCGTGGTAGCGCGCGCTCGGGATGTGGCCGCTGAGCTGGCCCTGGAACGGCGGCAGGTCGAACGTGTGCGCCAGGCCACCGATGTCGAGGCGGTCCACCG
>JBQCFN010000249.1:0-7853 GCA_051959035.1 Lysobacteraceae bacterium
CGCGCCCCCGCGTGGCGCGGGCCGGGGCGTGGCTTGCCGGCGAAGCCGGGCTTGGGCGGGCGGAAACCGCGCGGCGCGTCGGCGTCGGCCGCCTCGGCGCGGCGCATGCGCAGCGGCTGCCCGGCGACGCGGACCTTCTTCAGGTGGTCGAGGATCTCGCGCGGCATGCCCTCGGGCAGGTCGACCAGGCTGTAGTCGTCGCGGATGTCGATGCGGCCGATGTAGCGGCTTTCGAGGTCGGCCTCGTTGGCGATCGCGCCGACGATGTTGCCGGGCTGCACGCCGTGGGCGTGGCCGACCTCGATGCGGAAGGTTTCCATGCCGACCTCCGGCGCGCGCGCGGCCGGTTCCTGGCGCGCGGGCCGCTCGCGCGGCGGCGCTGCGTCGAACAGCGCCTCGCCCGCGTTGTGTGCCCCCTGCGCGCCTGGCCGGCGGGTGTCCCGGTCGTCGCGGGATCGCGGGGCGCCATCGACGCCGGCGCGCGATGCGCCGGCGGCGGAGCCCGGGCGCTCGTCGCGATGGCGCGGGCGGTCACGGCCGGCGTGGTCGCGCGGCGCGCGCTCGCCTCGCTCTCCACGCGAGCGTTCCGGCTTGTCCCAGCCAGCGGCCTCGCGCTGCGCGGGCGGCTCCAGCAGCAGCGGGGTCTTGCCCTGCAGCAGCGCCGCCAGCGCCGCCGCGACCTCGATCGCCGGCACGTTGCGCTCGCGCTCGTAGCGCTCGAGCAGGTCGCGGAACAGCGCCAGGCCGTCGCCTGCCAGCGCCTCGTCGATGCGGCCGAGGAAGCGCGCCACGCGCTGCTCGTTGACCGCTTCCACGCTCGGCAGCTGCATCGGCTCGATCGGCTGCCGGGTGGCCCGCTCGATCGCCCGCAGCATGCCGCGCTCGCGCGGCGTGACGAACAGGATTGCCTCGCCCTTGCGCCCGGCGCGGCCGGTGCGGCCGATGCGGTGGACGTAGCTTTCGGTGTCGTAGGGGATGTCGTAGTTCAGCACGTGGCTGATGCGCTCCACGTCCAGCCCGCGCGCGGCCACGTCGGTGGCGACCAGCACGTCCACCTGGCCGTCCTTCAGCCGCTGGATGGTGCGCTCGCGCGCCTTCTGGTCCATGTCGCCGTTGATCGCCGCGGCGGAGATGCCGCGCGCGTTGAGCTTCTCGGCCAGTTCCTCGGTGCCGAGCTTGGTGCGCGAGAACACGATCATCGCGTCGAACGGCTCGGCTTCGAGGATGCGGGTCAGCGCATCGAGCTTGTGCACGCCACTCACCGCCCAGTAGCGCTGGCGGATGTTGGCCGCGGTCGTCGTCTGCGCCTTGATCGCCACCTCGACCGGATCGTTGAGGTAGGTCTGGGCGATGCGCTTGATCGGCGGCGGCATCGTCGCGGAGAACAGCGCGACCTGGCGCGTCTCCGGGATCTTCTTCAGCACCGCCTCGACGTCGTCGATGAAGCCCATGCGCAGCATCTCGTCGGCCTCGTCCAGTACCAGGCAGCGCAGCCGGGACAGGTCCAGCGAGCCGCGCTCGAGGTGGTCGATCACCCGGCCGGGGGTGCCGACCACGACCTGCACGCCGCGCTTGAGCGCCTGCAGCTGCGGGTAATAGCTCTGGCCGCCGTAGATCGGCAGCACGTGGAAGCCCGGCAGGTGGTGCGCGTATTTCTGGAAGGCCTCGGCCACCTGGATGGCGAGCTCGCGCGTGGGCGCCAGCACCAGCGCCTGCGGCGAGGACTGCGCCGGATCGATGCGCGCCAGGATGGGCAGCGCGAAGGCGGCGGTCTTGCCGGTGCCGGTCTGCGCCTGGCCGAGCACGTCGCGGCCCTGCAGCAGCGGCGGGATGGTCGCGGCCTGGATGGGCGAGGGCGACTCGTAGCCGACGTCGGCGAGCGCGCGCAGCAGCGGTTCGGGCAGGCCGAGGTCGGTGAAGCGCGGGGTGGCGGGCGAGGGCTCGTCCATGGCGACGCAGGTCCGGGAAGACGCCGGAGTCTCCGACGGGGGGCGCAGATTCTACGCGCCGGGCGTCCACGCGGGTTCACGAAGCGGCCGACCGTCGCGATGCCGTGCCGCCGTCGCCGGTAGCATGTCGGCATGGACCACCTGCGCTTCGACAACCGCTTCGTGCGCGAACTGCCCGGCGATGCCGAAACCGGCGCCCGCGTGCGCCAGGTCGAGGGCGCGCTGTGGTCGGCGGTGGCCCCCGCGCCGGTGCGCGCGCCGCGGCTGCTCGCTTACTCGCGCGAGGTGGCGGCGATGCTCGGCTTCAGCGAGGACGACGTGCACGCGCCGGCGTTCGCGCAGGTGTTCGCCGGCAACCGCCTGCTGCCCGGCATGCAGCCCTATGCGGGCAACTACGGCGGCCACCAGTTCGGCCACTGGGCGGGGCAGCTCGGCGACGGCCGCGCGATCACCCTTGGCGAGGCGATGGCCACCGACGGCTCGCGCCAGGAGCTGCAGCTCAAGGGCGCCGGCCTGACGCCGTACTCGCGCACCGCCGACGGCCGCGCGGTGCTGCGCTCCTCGGTTCGCGAGTTCCTGTGCAGCGAGGCGATGCACCACCTCGGCATCCCGACCACGCGCGCGCTGTGCCTGGTCGGCACCGGCGAGGAGGTCGTGCGCGACATGTTCTACGACGGCCACCCGAAGGCCGAGCCCGGCGCCATCGTGTGCCGGGTCGCCCCTTCGTTCCTGCGCTTCGGCCACTTCGAGCTGCCGTACGCGCGCGGCGACCTGGCGCTGCTGCGCAGGCTGGCCGACTTCTGCATCGCGCGCGACTTCCCGGAGTTGCAGGGCGGGGGCGAGGCCCTGTATGCGGCCTGGTTCGGCGAAGTCTGCGCGCGCACTGCGTTGATGGTCGCGCACTGGATGCGGGTCGGCTTCGTGCACGGGGTGATGAACACCGACAACATGTCCATCCTCGGGCTGACCATCGACTACGGTCCGTACGGCTGGATCGACGCCTTCGACCCGGACTGGACGCCGAACACCACCGACGCGCACGGCCGCCGCTACCGCTTCGGCTGGCAGCCGAAGATCTGCTACTGGAACCTCACCAGGCTGGCGCACGCGCTGTCGCCGCTGTTCGCCGAACCGGGCCCGCCGCTGACCGCGGGCCTGCAGCGCTACATGGACACCTTCGTTGAGGCCGACCGCGACAACATCGCGCGCAAGCTCGGGCTCGCCGACTGCGGCGACGACGACGTCGACCTGATGCAGGACCTGCAGGCGCTGATGGCCGCGGCCGAAGTGGACATGACGCTGTGGTTCCGCGGCCTCGCCGACCTCGACCTGGCAGCGCCCTCGCTGGCGCCGCTGGAGGAGGCGTTCTACGACCCGGCCCGGCGAGCGGACTGCGCGCCCGCGCTGGAGGCCTGGCTGGCCCGCTATGCGCGGCGGCTGCAGGAGGATCCGCTCGACCCGGCCGCGCGCCGCGCGCGCATGGACGCCGCCAATCCACGCTTCGTGCTGCGCAACTACCTCGCCCAGCAGGCGATCGAGCGTGCCGAAGCCGGCGACACCGACGGCATCGCCGAGCTGCTGGACGTGATGCGCCGGCCTTGCGAAGAACAACCCGGCCGCGAAGCCTTCGCCCGCAGGCGCCCTGAATGGGCGCGCACGCGCGCCGGCTGCTCGATGCTGTCCTGCAGTTCCTGAGGCGGATGCCGGAGCGCCGCCGCGCGCCGCTTACAATCCGCGCATGCCCCTGATCACCTTCAACGGCGTCGACTACAGCGTCGGCGGCCCGCTGCTGCTCGAGCACGTCGACCTGTCCATCGATCCCGGCGAGCGCATCGCCCTGATCGGCCGCAACGGGGCCGGCAAGTCGACCCTGCTCAAGCTGCTCGCCGGCGAGCTGAAGCCCGACGACGGCGACATCCGCGTCGCCGACGGCGTGCGCGTCTCGCGGCTGGAGCAGGAAGTGCCTGCGGGCGCGGACGGCGACGTGTTCGACGTGGTCGCCGCCGGGCTGGGCGAAGTCGGCGCCTGGCTGGCCGAATTCCACCACCTGAGCCACGCGGCGCGGGTCGACACCGCCGCGCTCGCCGCCGTGCAGGCACGCATCGAGGCGGCGCATGGCTGGACGCTGGACCAGCGCGTGGCGGAAACGCTGACGCGGCTCGGGCTCGACGGCGGCGCGGCCTTCGCGGGACTGTCCGGCGGCCTCAAGCGGCGCGTGCTGCTGGCGCGCGCGCTGGTGTCGCAGCCCGACCTGCTGCTGCTCGACGAGCCGACCAACCACCTCGACATCGCGGCGATCGACTGGCTGGAGGGTTTCCTCAAGGGCTGGCCCGGCGCGCTGGTGTTCGTCACCCACGACCGCCGCTTCCTGCGCGCGCTGGCCACGCGCATCGTCGAGATCGACCGCGGGCAGGTCACCAGCTGGCCCGGCGACTGGGCCAACTACGAACGACGGCGCGAGGAGCGCCTGCACGCGCAGGCGCAGGAGAACGCCCGCTTCGACAAGCTGCTGGCGCAGGAAGAGGCGTGGATCCGCCAGGGCATCAAGGCGCGCCGTACCCGCGACGAGGGGCGGGTGCGCCGGCTGGAGGCGATGCGGCGCGAGCGCGCGCAGCGCCGCGAGCTGGCCGGCAACGTGCGCATGGATGTCGCCCAGGGCGAGGCCTCGGGGCGCAAGGTGATCGAGGCGCGCGACGTGTGTTTCGCCTACGGCGCCGCGCCGGTCGTGCGCGACTTCTCGACCACGGTCTTCCGCGGCGACCGGGTCGGCCTGGTCGGCCCGAACGGCAGCGGCAAGACCACCCTGCTCAAGCTGCTGCTCGGCGAACTCGCGCCGTCCTCCGGCAGCGTGCGACTGGGCAGCAACCTGCAGGTGGCCTATTTCGACCAGTACCGCGCCACCCTGCGCGAGGACTGGAACGCGATCGAGAACGTTGCCGAAGGGCGCGAGTTCCTCGACATCCATGGCAGCCGCAAGCACGTGATCGGCTACCTGCAGGACTTCCTGTTCACGCCGGAGCGCGCGCGGGCCCCCATCACCCGCCTCTCCGGCGGCGAGCGCAACCGCCTGCTGCTGGCGAAGCTGTTCGCGCAGCCCTCCAACCTGCTGGTGATGGACGAGCCGACCAACGACCTCGACGTGGAGACGCTCGAACTGCTCGAGGAACTGCTGGCGGAGTATCCCGGGACCTTGCTGCTGGTCAGCCACGACCGCGACTTCCTCGACCACGTGGTCACCTCGACCCTGGTGATGGAAGGCGACGGCCGCGTCGGCGAGTACGTCGGCGGCTACAGCGACTGGGTGCGGCAGGCGGGCGCGCAGGCGGCGCGGGCGACCGCGCCACGCACGCCGGAGAAGGCGGCGCCGCGCGCGGCCGACAAGCCCGCGCCCGTGGCGCCCGCGGGCAGCGCGCGGCGCAAGCTCGGCTACAAGGACGCGCGCGAGCTCGAGCAGCTGCCGGCGCGGATCGAGGCGCTGGAGGCGCGCCTGGCCGAACTGGCCGCGCTCAGCGGCGATCCCGCCTTCTACCAACGCGACGCCGCCGCGATCACCGCGCACAACGCCGCGCTGGCTCGGGCGCAGGCGGAGCTCGATGCCGCCTATGCACGGTGGGCGGAGCTGGAAGGCTAGTGCGTTCCGCGGCGCGCCCGCGTTCGCACGCCGGCGGCTTCGCTTCGGCTATCGTGGCCGCCCACCGCGTGGAGCGCCACCATGCGCCGCAGTGACCAGGCTTCGCTTCCCGGCCTTGGCCCCGCCGAGGCGCCGCGAGGTCCGCCGCATCGCCTGTTCTTCGCGCTGTGGCCGGACGCGCCGTTGCGCGAGGCGCTCGCCGACACCACCGCCTCGCTGCTGCAGGCGCATCCGACCGACGGCCGCCGGCTGCGGCCGGACCGCTACCACCTGACCCTGCAATTCCTCGGCGACATTTTCGCGCCCCGGCGCGAGGACGTCGTCGCGCGCGCGATGCGGGCGGCGGCGCAGGTGGACGTGCCCGCGTTCGACCTCGTGCTCGACCAGGCCGGCGGCTTCGCCAACGCGCGCGTGTGGTGGCTGGCCCCGGGCACGGTGCCGGAGGGCCTGCACCGGTTGTGGGACGCGCTCGGCGTGGCCCTGCTGCACGCGGGGCAGAAGCCGAAGGCCTCGCCGGGCTTCTCGCCGCACCTGACCATCGTGCGCGATACCGGCGCGCGGCTGCCGGCGACGCCGGTGGCGCCGCTGCGCTGGCGCGTGGACCGCTTCGTGCTGGTCGACAGCCAGCCGCCGAAACCGTACAAGCTCGTCGGCGAATGGCCGCTGCGCGCCTGAGGACCGCCATGCCCGACCGCGACCCGCGCATCGACGCCTACATCGCCAACGCCGCCGATTTCGCCAGGCCGATCCTGGAGCGCGCGCGGGCCATCGTGCACGAGGCCTGCCCGCAGGTGCAGGAAACCATCAAGTGGGGCATGCCGAGCTTCATCCACGCGGGCCGCATCCTGTGCGGGATGGCCGCGTTCCGGCGGCACGCGGTGTTCGGCTTCTGGGAACACGCGCGGGTGGTGGGCGAGGGCGGCCGCACCGGCATGGGCAGCTTCGGCAAGATGACCTCGGTGCGCGACCTGCCACCGAAGCGGGAGCTGGTCGCGCTGGTCCGCAAGGCGATGGCGCTGAACGAGCAGCCCGCACCGCCGCGCAAGCGCGCCGCGCCCAGGCCGCCGGCGGCCGTGCCCGCGGACCTGGCCCGCGCATTGCAGGCGCATCCGGCCGCGCGCGCGGCCTTCGATGCCTTCCCGCCCGGCCATCGCCGCGAATACATCGCCTGGATCGAGGACGCCAGGCGCGAGGACACGCGCGCCAGGCGACTTGCGCAGGCGATCGAATGGCTGGCCGAAGGCAAGCCGCGCAACTGGAAATACCAGCGGCGCTGAGCTCGCCCGGGCAGCGGCTCGCAGCCGCGGCGCTTGCTGGGCATGACCGCAGGAGCGGCTCCCGCCGCGAGCTCTTGCCGGGCATGGCCGGTAGAGCGGCGATAGCCGCGGGCTTTTCGGATTGCTTCCAGGCGCGAACCGCTCGCGGCTGGAGCCGTTCCGAAGGAAGGGCCAAGCGCGCGGCTGGAGCCGCTCGTGCGAAGGGCGGGAGCCTGGATGCGTCCTTCATCGATGCCGTGGATCAATGGCGTCGGTCGACCAGGCAACGGCTCCGGATGATCCGCAAGGCGATTCCCCGCAAATCCCGGCGCACTCCGCGCATCGTTCGCATCGGTCGGCGCGGGCCCCATCGCTTTTCCGCCGGGCGCAGGAGCGAACGGATTGGAGCAGGCCCGACACCCGGCGAGGATCGGGGAGCCGGCAGGGCATCCGGGCGCAGGCTGCGCTCGCGCTGGCTGGGCTGACGATGCCCGCGCGCATCCGCGTCGGCTGCGCCGGCTGGTCGATCCCGTCGCGCCACCGCGAGCTCGTCGGCGATGAAGGCAGCCATCTCGCCCGCTACGCGACGCGCTTCGACGTGGTCGAGATCAACTCGTCCTTCCATCGCCCGCACGCGGCGGCCACCTACGCCCGCTGGGCCGCGCAGGTGCCGGCGGGCTTCCGTTTCTCCGCCAAGCTGCCGAAGGCGATCACCCACGACGCGCGCCTGCGCCGCTGCGGCGCGGCGCTCGACCGCTTCGCCGATGAAACGGCGGGGCTCGGCCGCAAGCTCGGCGGGCTGCTGGTGCAGCTGCCGCCCAGCCTGGCCTACGACGCGCGCGTGGCCGACACCTTCTTCACCATGCTGCGGCGCCGCTTCGACGTGCCGGTGGCCTGCGAACCACGCCATCCCAGCTGGTTCGAACCGCGCGGCGGCGCCCGCTGGCAACGCCAGGCCGTCGCCCGCCTCGCCGCCGAGCCGGCCCGCGTCCCGGCTGCCGCGCAGCCCGGCGGCGC